>JAYUFP010000400.1:0-1781 GCA_043738665.1 Isosphaeraceae bacterium | reverse complement strand
TCAGCAAATTCATGCTGAAGAGCGCCGCGAGAGCGAAGTACGGGCCGCCGATCGTGGGCAAAACGGAGCGGGCACGGCCCGGGACGACTCTCTCGTCGGTCGGAGATGACTGCATGGTCAAGCGGACACCTTCGGGACGGACGGAAGAAGCGTCGGTATCGTCCCTTTATACCCGCCGTTTCGTCCGCTGACGAGTGGTCACGGCGGCAAAGCTGTCCAGACCCCGCCACTTCGCAGGATTTACTCGCGATCCCTGTCCCGGTCCCGAGCCGCCGAGCGTTTGGGACGGCTCGCGCTCTCGACGTCGAGGAAAACGAGCAACTCGGTCCCACTTGGCGTCGTCCCCGGCAGGCGGAGGTTCATGAACCCCCCCTTGTTCTGCAAGATCCCCGGCTGAATCCCCGCGGAGATCAGCAAGGTCTGACCCAAAGGCCAGCTCTTGACAGTCTGGTTGAGGCGGGATTCCACGACCTCGGGCACGTCGATGGTGATCTCGGCCGGGCCGATCTCGCGAGGCGCGATGACCTTGGTCCTGTGGAGACTTTTCACGGTGTTCGCCGAAAGATCGATCGCGGCATCGACGGCGTCGCCGTCATACGTCAAAAGCGGGCTCAGCCGCAGGGTGATTCCTTCTTCGAGCTGCTCCGCCTTGGGCTGATAACCGAGGCCGTTGGCGCTCTCGCGGGCCATGCCGCCGGTGTATCCGCGGGGCTCGGAGGTCTTCACGGTGAGCGTCTGGCCGTTCACCATCTCGACCTTCTGATCGGTCAGGAGCCGGAACCCCTGGTAGACCTGCATCTGCGCGAGGACAAAGGCGGCGTCCTCGACGTTCAACGTCCAAATCTGTTGCCCCTGCGGCCCGCTGCCGACCGCGGTTAGCCGCGAGTAGACCGCGTACCGCCAGCGGGTGTCGACCGCGGCGACGAAGCGCACTCGCATCGAGAGGAAATCGCTCTGGGCGTCGGTGAACCGCTCGATGACTTTCGCGGTCTGTTCGAGGGTCTTGACATCGTTGAACGCCCGAACCCGGGTGCGGCCTGCGTTCAGAACGGCGAGCTTGTCGCCGTGCCACGGGGCGGTTCCGGTTCGCCGGAAGATCCATTCGATCAGCGCATTCTGCGGGTTCGGCTGACTGTGGTCGAGCCCCGTGTAACGCGCGATGTCGAAGTTCCGCCACTTCTGCCCGGTTTCCGTGGGAAACCCGGCGGGGGCCGTTTCGTCGGCCGGCCGTTCGGAGGCGGGGGGCAGCTCGACGCTTTTTGTCGTCTCGGGCTCCGACTCCGGCTCGGCGTCGCGACGGGCGGTCGCCGCCTTCTTGGGGACCGCCCCGTTGGTTGACGTCCGGCGACCCGCCCCTTGCGCGAAGACGCCGCGCGGGAGCCATCCACCCAGTAGCATCGTCGTGATCAAGGCCGTGCGGCGATCCATGCCAGGGGCCTCCTTGCCGGGCCGGCGAGTCTTTCGATCGATCGTCAATAGGTCGGGCAGTCGTTCGGAAACGAATCGAGCGGAGAGCGAAATCCGTCTGAGAGCGGAACCTTAGCAAAGTCCGAAAAAAGGCTCAAGTCCAATGCCGGTTCGGACCGAGACACATTTTTTCCCCCACGGAAACGACTTGTTCACGGCGCTCACCGACTGCAACAATGCCGTCTGACGCCGTCGAAGCCGGGTCACGAAGCGTAGCCGATCGGAGCGGGCATGAAACTAAGAAACAGGCCGGAAATCATTTCCCGAATTTCGGCCCGTCCGGGTGCCGCTGGTCGTACCCGACCAGTGCGTGC
>JAYUFP010000399.1:0-16499 GCA_043738665.1 Isosphaeraceae bacterium | reverse complement strand
TTCATCGGGGAGACGCAGAATGTCCGCTCGTGATCGTATCCTCAACATCGTCTTGCCGATCATCGGCGGAGCCATCGGCGGCACGGTCGGGTATTTTCTCTTCTTCTGGATCACCCGCCAGGGGTTCTACGCGATGATCGCGCCCGGGGCACTTCTGGGGTTGGGCTGCGGGCTCATGGCGCGGACCCGATCGATGACGCGTGGAATTGTCTGCGGTGTCATCGCCTTGATCCTCGGCGTCTACGCCGAATGGAAATTCGCGCCTTTCGTTGACGATTCGAGCTTCACCTACATGGCGACGAACATCCAGAAACTGAAGCCGATCACGCAAGGACTGATCGGGATCGGCGGTCTCATCGCTTTCTGGCTGGGCAAGGACGGCGGGTACAGTGGGACGTATCCGAGATTCGGTTCACAAAAGTCGTAACCCCCGACGACTCTACTTTCCGCCCGCGATCGCCTAGAATTCATCGATAGACCCCTCGACCGCGTCATCTGGACGGAACCCGCGTCGCACTCCCGATTTTTTCGGGGAGGTCGTCATGTCGGTCAGCGTACCCGATCGCCAGAGCGCTTCGGTCCCCTCGACGGACGACGAACTCCGCGCTAAGCAGATGCGGCAGGCCGAGGAACTCCTCTTTTCCGAACCCTCCCGCGCCGGTTTCGCGAAAGCCCTTTTTCGGGGAGAGTTCCGCGCCGATGTGGTTTTTCCTTACCCCGAACTCACCCCGAGCCAAAAAGCCGATACCGACGACGCCGTCGCCAGGGTCCGGGCCTTTGCCGACACCCACATCGATGCCGCCGAGATCGACCGCATCGCCGACATCCCGCGCTCGGTGATCGACGGCCTTGGGAATCTCGGCGTGCTTGGAATGACGGCCCCTCCGGAGTTCGGCGGGAGAGGATTCTCGCAGTCGCAGTACTGCCGAATCATGGAAGTGATCGGCGGGCATTGCTCATCGACGGCGATCTTCGTCAACGCCCACCACTCGATCGGCATACGTGCTCTTCTCCTGTTCGGCACTCCCGAACAACGCGCCAAATGGCTTGTTCCGCTCTGCAAAGGGGAAAAGCTCGCCGCGTTCGCGCTCACCGAGAAAGAGGCCGGGTCCGACGCGAGCAACGTGCAGACCACCGCCACCCCCAGCGCCGACGGCCGTACTTACACAATCAACGGCACCAAGCGCTACATCACCAATGGCGGGATTGCCGACGTCTTGACCGTGATGGCCCGAACCCCGAATCCCAAAGGGGGTGACTCCAAGATCACCGCGTTCCTCGTCACTCCCGATCTGCCGGGTTTCGAGGTCGTGAACGCGAGGATGGACAAGGTCGGCATCCGCGGCACGGCGACGGGCCAACTCGCCTTCCACGACATGCCCGTTCCCGCCGAAAACATCCTCGGCCCGAAGGGGAAAGGTTTGCGGGTCGCCCTCACGATCCTCGACTTCGGCCGGACGACATTCGGCGCGTGCTGCACGGGGATGTCCAAGACGATCCTCGCCGCCGCGGCCAGGCACGTCGCGAAACGAAGGCAATTCGGCAAGCCGCTCGCCGAGCTGGAGTTGATCAAGAAGAAGCTTGCGTTCATGGCCGCGACCTCTTACGCGATGGAAGCGACCACCTACGAAACCGCCGCGCTGATTGACCGGGGCGCTGAAGATTACATGCTCGAAACGGCCATTCTGAAGGTGTTCTCGACCGAAGCGTTGTGGCAAGGGGTGTATGAAGTCCTGCAAGTCCACGGCGGACAAGGCTATTTCACCGACGAGCCTTATGAACGCCTGATGCGCGACGCGCGAATCAACACGATCGGCGAAGGGGCCAACGAGGTTCTCAAGGCGTTCATCGCCCTCGTCGGAATGCGCGACCGCGCCGAGGAGTTCAAGGACACGCTCGACGGACTCAAATCCGTGGGCAAGTTCGCCCCGACGCTCTGGAAGTTCGGGAGCGCCCATTTCAAACAGGTTTTGAAGTCCCCGAAAGTGCCCGTGGTCTCCGCGGAGCTTCGCGTTGATGGGGACATGCTCGCCCGACGCGTCTCCAAGTTCTCATGGGCCGTCGAGCGGCTGCTCGTTCGCTATCGCGAATCGATTCTGGACCGTCAGTACGTCCTGGAACGGATCGCCGATGCGGCGATCGCGCTGACGACCGCTTCATGTACGCTTGCCCGACTCGACCGCGAGTTTTCGAGCAATTCCGGCACCGTCGCCGGTCGCACCGCAGGTAAACTCTATCTGCGGATGGCCGGGCGGAACTTCGACCACGCCCTCCGCGCTCTCGATTCCAACGACGACGAGTTGACGAACTCGACCGCCGAGGCCGTTCTCAAGGCGTTTCCGGTCGGTTCATGAACTCAAGGCGATACGGATTCCTGATTCGGCCGCTAGAAGTGCCGTATCTCGCGGACTTACCCGCCACCGGGGCGCTCCTGGATGATGCGATGGAAACCCTGCCATTAGGCTATCAATCCTGGGAACGGAGCCTGCTTGCCGTGGAACTTGTCAAGAGCCGCATGTTGCGCGCGACCGCGGCCTTGGAAAACGCGGGCATCGATTACGCCGTCATCGGCGGCAACGCGGTTGCCGCCTGGGTGGGTCGAGTCGACACGTCTGCGGTCCGTTTCACGCAAGACGTCGATGTGCTCATTCGCCGCACGGACCTGGAAGCGACGAAGGCGGCGCTCGAACCGGCTGGATTTCGATATCGGCACTCGTCGAGCATCGACATGTTCCTGGACGGCCCCGACGCCAAAGCCCGTGACGCCGTTCACGTCATTTTCGCGGGTGAACGAGTTCGCCCGGAATATGCACTGCCCGCTCCCGATATCGCAGAATCGGAAGCGTCTGAAACCTTCCGTGTCTTGAACCTTGTCGCCTTGGTACGCATGAAACTGACGTCGTTTCGCGATAAGGACCGAATGCATTTACGCGACCTGATTGGCGTGGGTCTCATCGATGAAACCTGGCCGGCCCAACTCCCCGCCATCCTCGCGACGCGTTTGCAAGAACTGCTCGATACGCCGGAAGGGTGATCGGCTCAAGTCGGCCTCATCCGGCGACGAATCACGATTCCCGTCGCCATAACTTACTTCCCACTTCAATCTTACGAACGCACGAACGCTCACATGGGCGCGTGATTCGGGCTTTTTAAAAGCAACCCGGACGATCGCGTTCTAGGCTCTGAAATGAACGACGGTCGATTTTCGCGCCGACTCCGGGGATATGCGATGAAGCCTCCGGTAAGCTTATTCTGTGGTGAATGCTTGAGAAGTATCGAATTGTCTCCCGACAGCGTGGGGCGGACGCCCTCGGTGTGCCCGGGCTGTGGGGCCACGCTCGACAGCAGACTCAGCGACCTTGATTCGCCCGGCAGCAATTTCACCCTCCCGATCCCGAACGAGAACGGGTATTCCTCGGGCGATCGCCCCTGGGTCAAGACCTGGGCTGAGGGTTCGATGGGGATCGTCGGCCGGTTCCAACTCCGCGAGATCGTCGGCGACGGCGGATTCGGCAAGGTCTACAAAGCCTATGACCCCCGGCTCGACCGCGATGTCGCGCTGAAGGTTCTCAAGGAAAACAACCCCGGCGAGCGGGTCATGCAGCGCTTCTTTCGAGAGGCACGCGCCGCGGCCAGGCTTTCACACCCTTGCATCGTCGCCGTGCATGACGCCGGCTGCGAAGACGGGCGATGCTGGATCGCCTATGATTTCGTCGTGGGGCGGGTTCTCAGCCGCTGGCCCGATTCCCAGAAAATCGACATCCCCGCCGCGGTCAAGGTCGCCAGAGACCTCGCCGATGCCCTCGAATATCTTCATAAGCGAGGCGTCTACCACCGCGATCTGAAGCCCGCCAACGTGATCGTCGACGCCAATGGCCGACCTCACCTGATCGACTTCGGGCTGGCCCGATTCGCCGAGTATGACTCCGATCTCACACGCGAAGGTGCGGTCATTGGAACCCCTGCCTACATGAGCCCCGAACAGGCCGGCGGGATGAGTCACTTCGCCGACGAACGGAGCGACATCTATAGTCTCGGCGTGATGCTCTTCGAACTGATCACCGGCGAGAGGCCCGTCAATTCGCCGAGCAACATCCACATGATTTCGTCAAAAGCGGCCGAGACGCCTCCGGCGAAGTCCGCCAGGGCCATTAACCCCGACGTCCCCTCCACCCTCGACAAGATCGTGGCGCGTTCCCTCGCGATCGACCCGAGGGACCGTTACCCTGACGCCCGCTCATTCGCCAAGGATCTCGATTGCTGGCTCAAGGCGCAACAAAGAATGATCGGGCTCTCCGTGCCGATCTCCGTGGTGGCGACGGGTATCCTCACGACGATACTTTTGATCGCATTCGGATTTCAGGGATGGAATGGCTCGAAAGTTGACAACCCCGTCCATGAGATTTCGTCAGTCGAGCCATTTGTGCCGCTGCGGAACGCGGAAAGTCCCGAGACCTCGACGAAACCGAAAGCCGATCCTGTCGACCGCTCTCAGGCCCTCGTCAAAACCTCTCGGAGCGAGAAGTGGCACAAGGAAAAAGCCAAATGCATCATTGAATCGAGCCATATCAACGAGTGGAATACCCTCAACGGCCTGAAGAAAGACCAACCGGGCAATTTCGAGGAGTTACTTTGCAAAAAATGCTTCGGCGCTTCCGACTGACGACCGAGCCCTCTTACCGCCGAACGGCCCCACAGGGCTCGACACGAACGTAATCCGATGGAATTTTCTGACACCTACTTATGCCTTGTTAATCGCTTCACTCATCAGGAATCGGGACTCGATAAGACTACTGGTTGTCGCAACACGGGCCTTACTACGCGGGTTCCTACCCGCGCCTTGACGTGTCCTCGCCCCTCGTCTGATACTCTTCAGGCAGAGTGCACCTCAAGGTTTTCTTGGGCGAGGGTTCATGTACTTGTTGGGCGGATTGATCCTCGGGATCGTGGTCGGTGGGGCGGTGGTCGCCTATCGATGGTCCCGGGCGCTTTCGGAGTTGAGGCGGGCGGTGCTCGCTCTGGGACAAGGACGTCCTACGCGGCCGTTGCGGGCGCAGGTTCGCGGTCCGGTCGGCAAACTCGCCGAGGTCTTCGGTGAGGTCGCCCCTCGGCTTGAAGCCCGGATCTCCCAGCTCGAACAGGATCGCCAGCAGCTCAGCGCGGTCCTCAGCGGCATGGCCGAGGGCGTGATCGCGATCGACGCCCGCCGCCGGCTTCTCTTCGCAAACGCCAGCGCCGACAGCCTTTTCGGCCTGGGTTCCGAGTCGGTCGGGCGGCTCGTGCCTGAACTGATCCGCAGCCCTCAGGTCCAGGAAGCCGTCGAGTCAACGCTCGCCGGTCAGGAGCCGCACCGAGGTGAGATCAGCGTGGGAGGCCGCGAGGCGGGCCTCCGAGTTTCTCCGCGAGTGCTTTCGGTACACGGGACGCCCCTCTCTGGGTCGCCGCCGGGGGGCGCGATCCTCGTTTTTCACGACGTGACCGACCTCCGACGTCTCGAACGGATGCGGCAGGACTTCGTGGCGAACGTCTCGCACGAGTTGAAGACGCCCCTCGCCTCGATCAAAGCCTACACCGAGACTCTCCTCGACTGGGCGCTTCATGACGAGACGGTCAACGTTCGATTCCTGAACCGGATCGACGAGCAGGCCGACCGACTCAACCAGTTGATCATGGATCTACTGAGTCTGGCCCGGCTCGAATCGGGTCAGAACGTGTTCGACCACGGGCCGCTCGTGCTTGCCCCGGTGATCGCGTCGTGCGTCGATTCGCACCGCGACCGCGCGGAGGCGAAACGTCAGTCGCTGGGATTGGATCTCGGCCCGCTCGACGGCGAAACCCTGATCCTTGCCGACGACGAGGCCGTGCGGCAGATCCTCGACAACCTCATTGACAATGCCATAAAGTACACTCCCGAGCAAGGTTCCGTACGAATCTGTTGCCGGCTTCAGGACACGAGTGTGCTGATCGAGGTGGCGGACAGCGGGATCGGCATCCCGCGCGACGATCTCCCTCGTGTCTTCGAACGGTTTTATCGGGTCGATAAGGCCCGCAGTCGTGAACTCGGAGGGACCGGGCTCGGGCTCTCGATCGTCAAGCACCTCGTCCAGTCGATCGGGGGGCAGATCACGGTCGACAGCAGGGTCGGAGCGGGGACGAAATTTGCGGTGATGCTTCCGAGAGAGGGAGTTACCATTCCTCGTTCCTGACATAGCCCTCGGGGCGGAAGCGTTGCAGACCCGCGTCCCGTCCGTGCAATAATCTCGGTGCTCCGCGCGACGCTCACACAATCTTCACACGAAGTCGTTAGACTGGACTGTAAACTTGCGGTTCCGTGCGGGTACGGAACGGTTTCGGATGTTATCCCGTCCTTTTTCTCGTCTGCAAGCAGACCACCATGATCGACACACGCACTCGCCTCTCCGACTCACGACCGTGCCTCTGGGCAGGGCTTCTCCTGGTCGCACAGGCGGGTTGCGGAGGCGGAGACGCCGGGCATGACGAAACTAGTCCGGGCGCGGGCGGTGGAAGGAGCGCAGCGGGTTCCGCGATCGTCGTCGATGGTTCATCGACCGTCTATCGGATCAGTCAGGCCGCGCAGGAGGCCTACGCATCGGCCAAGCCCGACGTGAACGTCGTGGTCGACAACCACGGCACCGGCGGCGGCTTCGGACGGTATCTGGAGGGAGAGGTCGACGTCGTCGATGCCTCGCGCGACGCCGAGCCCGAAGAGACGAGCAAGGCCAAGGCCCGGGGAATTGAGTGGATCCGGTTCCTCGTGGGCTACGACGGCATCACGCTCGTGACGAACTTCAAGAACGACTTCGCCAAGACCCTGACCGTGGCACAGCTCAAGGCGATCTGGTCGCCCGGCAGCAAGGTGAAGTCCTGGAAAGACGTCTCTTCGACCTGGCCCGACCGCACGATCCAGCTTTACAGTCCTGACAACGACTCGGGCACGTTCGAGTTCTTCACCGAGGCGATCGTCGGCAAGAAGAAATCCCAGCGCGACGACGTTCAGCAGAATTCCGACGATAACATTCTCGTCAACGGAGTCGCCGGTGACCCCGACGGTCTCGGCTACTTCGGCTACGCCTATTTCGCCGCGAATCAGGACAAGCTCAAGGTGGTGTCCGTGCAAAACGGACCCGACGCCAAGCCCGTCGCGCCGACGCCCGCCACGGTGCTCGATAAGTCGTACGCCCCGCTCTCGCGACCGCTCTACATCTTCGTCAAGAATTCGGCGCTGAGACGTCCTGAAGTGAAAGACTTCATCGGCTTTTATCTCAAAGATGTCAAGAAGTTCGCCGAGAAGGGGGGCTACGTCGCACCGACCGCGGACGACATCGCGGCGAACGAGAAGGCACTCAACGGCAAGTGAGCCTCGACCACGAGCGCCTCTTCAAACCTCCTGCGGGACTCTCTCACCTTGGCTACCGCCCCGACCACGCCCGCCACTTCACCCGCCGTCGACCCGAACTGGGCGGGTCCGTCGCGTTTCCTCGCGATTCAGGAGCACGCCGTCTCGGCGTTCCTGTTTTTCTGCGCGGCGATCACCGTTCTGACCACGGCGGGGATCATCGTCGTGCTGGGAGTGCAGACGATCGCATTCTTCCGGGTCTCCAAGGTCGGCTTCTTCGACTTCTTCGGTGGGACCGTGCTGCGACCCGACGGCAGTCCTCCTCTTTTCGGAATTCTCCCCCTGGTCTGGGGGACGTTCGTCGTCGCGGCGGGGTCCTCCCTGGTCGCGCTCCCCATCGGCCTCCTGAGCGCGATCTATCTCAGTGAATACGCCCCGAGGAAGCTCCGCGCAGTCCTCAAACCGGCTCTCGAACTGCTCGCGGGGATTCCCACGATCGTTTACGGATATCTCGCGCTCTTGATGGTCACGCCGATCCTCCAGAAGGTCTTCGAACCCTTGGGCCTGCGCGTCGAAACGTTCAACGCCCTCAGCGCCTGTATCGTGGTGGGGGTCATGATCATCCCGATGGTTTCGTCGCTCAGCGAAGACGTCCTTTCCGCGGTCCCCCGGGGCTTGAGGGAAGCCGCCTACGGCCTGGGCGCGACGAAATTCGAGGTCTCGACCCGGATCGTGCTCCCTGCCGGCCTCTCGGGAGTCGTCGCGTCGTTCATCCTCGCCGTGAGCCGGGCGATCGGAGAGACCATGGCCGTGGTGCTCGCCGCGGGGATGCGTCCTCAGATCACGCTCAACCCGCTGACTTCGATCGAAACGATGACCACGTACATCGTCGCGGTCACGAACGGAGACTCCCGCTACGGATCTCCCAAGCAACTCTCGCTCTTCGCCGTGGGCATGGCGCTTTTCGTGATCACACTGGTCCTCAACCTGCTGTCGGGTGTGGTCCTTCGGCGCTTTCGTGAGGTCTACCAGTGAGCGAGGCCCACTCCCCGACACCGTCCGCCGACCAGCCTCGTCCCGGCTCGACCGACTACGCCCCTCAGCGCAAGCATCGCGTCGTGCTCGGCCCGATCTTCGGGATCGCCTGCTTTCTCGCGACCCTGACGGGCGTCATCGTCCTGTCGGTCCTGCTGGGCGCAGTCGTCGCGCAGGTCTTGAAGAAGGATTCCGGGCTCCCCTGGTACGACATCGGGGGGAACACCCGCAAGCTCTTCGTGTTCCTCTCCGCCGTCATGACCCAGAAGCAGTCGAGCAACCCGGCGATAGCCGGGTTCCGGATGGGAGTGATCGGCAGTCTCTGGCTGCTCGGCCTGGTGGCGGTGCTCGCGATCCCGGTGGGAGTGGGAGCCGCGGTTTTCCTCGAGGAATACGCGCCGCCGGGGCGGCTTCGGCGGATCATCCAGACGAATATCGCCAACCTCGCAGGGGTGCCGTCGATCGTTTACGGGCTCCTCGGACTCGCCGCGTTCAATCGCGGTTTCGGTTTCTCGAGCCTTGCACTGGGACCGAGCCTCTGGGCGGGGAGCCTCACGCTCGCCCTCCTGATCCTCCCCGTGATCGTGATCGCGACGCAGGAGGCTCTCCGCACCGTGCCGAGTTCATTGCGGCAGGCCGCACTCGCGCTCGGAGCCACGCGTTGGCAGATGGTCCGCGACCACGTCCTGCCGTCATCGATCCCGGGGATACTGACGGGCACAATCCTCGGACTTTCCCGCGCGATCGGGGAGACCGCCCCGTTGTTGATGGTGGGCGCCGCGGCGTCGATTTTTCGGGCACCCAAGGGTCCTGCGGACCGCTATACGGCCTTGCCGGTCGAAATCTATAACTACGCCAAGGTCCCCGGAAGCGCCTTCCAAACCGTCGCCGCCGGGGGCATCCTGTTGTTGCTGATTTTGTTGTTGTCAATGAACGCCACGGCGATCGTGATCCGAAATCGGTACTCGCGGCAGCGGGCCGGATAATCGTCGCCGAAAATCCTTTGTAGGGTGGGCACGGCCCACCTTGCTTCAAGCAGGGCAAGAAGATTGGTGGGCGGTGCCCACCCTACGACATACGCCTAGCGACCGAAACTGTTCCCGAGATTACTTTATGAGTCTCCCCGAAACCAAGGTCGCCTCTCAGCCTCCATTGCCCATCGGCGCTACCGTTCCCGGTGCGGAACCTCTTTCCCAGTCGATCCCCATCATCCTCTCGGCGAACGGCCTTTCGGTCTGGTACGGCGCTTCGCTGGCGCTCAAGGACGTCACGATCGAAATTCCCCGCAACCAGATCACCGCATTGATCGGCCCGTCGGGTTGCGGCAAGAGCACGCTCTTGCGCTGCTTCAACCGGATGAACGACCTGATCCCGGGCTTTCGGATGGAAGGCGTGATCACCTTCGACAATGAACCGATCAGCACGCCCGATACCGACGCCGTTTCCCTCCGCCGCCGCATCGGAATGGTGTTCCAGAAGCCCAATCCGTTCCCGAAGAG
This sequence comes from Isosphaeraceae bacterium, assembly GCA_043738665.1. GTDB lineage: Bacteria > Planctomycetota > Planctomycetia > Isosphaerales > Isosphaeraceae > JAYUFP01. The sequence goes on along the minus strand of JAYUFP010000399.1, from coordinate 6,608 downwards.
CATCTATCAGAATGTCGCTTGGGGGGCGCGGATCAACGGCTTCAGAGGGGACATGGACGAGCTCGTCGAACGCTCGCTCCGACGCGCCGCGCTCTGGGACGAAGTGAAAAACAAGCTCCACCGGTCCGGCCTGGAGCTCTCCGGCGGCCAGCAGCAGCGCCTCTGCATTGCCAGAACCCTCGCCGTCGAGCCCGAAGTGATCCTCATGGACGAACCGTGCTCGGCGCTCGACCCGATCTCCACGGCGAGGGTCGAGAACCTCATGGATGATTTGAAAGACGAATACACGATCGTGATCGTGACCCATAACATGCAGCAGGCCCGTCGCGTCAGCGACATGACCGCCTGCCTGATGCTCGACGAGGCCGCGAAGGACGGACACAGGATCGGAGTGATCGCCGAGTTCACTGACACCGACCGCCTCTTCACCAACCCCACCGACCCCCGCACCGAAGCCTACATCACCGGCCGCATCGGCTAACGCATGACGGGCGTCAACGTCACTTCGCGGATGTCCATGACGGCGGGGCCGGGCTTCGACATCGCGTGAACTTCGAGTGGAAATCGGCCGGCCTTGTCGAAGGACACCCGACCGAGATCCTTTTTGACGAAATTCTGGAATCCGCCGGTTTCCATGACGTTGAACTTCAGAACCTGTCCCGCGACGCGGAACTCGACATTCGCGCCGCCGCTTCCGTTTCCGCAGCCGATCAAGGCCTCGACCTTGTAATCTCCGGACTTCTTCAAGTCAAATTCCCAGGACGCCCAGTCTTCCTTCCGCACCCAGAAGCCGAGCGTGTTCTTATGAGGCAACGGCTCGTACCGAAGCATCACGCCGTGGACGTCGGCGGTACGCGCGGGGAGGGTCACGACACCGTTTTCCCCCTGAGCGTTCGGCGAATAGTCGGGATTGGGCGTCGGCATCTGGGCGTCGACCGACTTCCTCCAGGTACTGAGTTTCGCGGCGAGTTCCTTGACCTTCTCGGGGTTCTTCTCGGCGAGATTGTTGTTTTCGCGGAAGTCACGAGCGAGGTCGAAGAGTTAGAGCCGGCCGGATTCAAAATCCTCCACGAGTTTCCAGTCGCCGTCGCGAATCGCGCCCCCGAACCGATCCCCTTGGTTGTTCTCGTGCGGGTAGTGCCAGTAGAGGGCGCGCGGGGCAAGGGGGGTTCCCAAAGTGAGAAGGTCCGCGAGACTGACACCGTCGGCGGCGACGTTCTCGGGGACGTTGCAGAGGGCCTTGATCGTCGGCGCGAGGTCTCCCGCCCAGACCGGGGTTTCGTTCACGCCCGGCTTGATCCGGCCTGGAAAGCGGACAATAAGGGGTACTCGGATTCCCCCTTCATAGAGGAAGCTCTTGCCGTCGCGCAGCGGCGAGTTAATGGTGGCGGGGAGATTCGTGTTGAGGCCCGTCGCGAAGCCGCCGTTGTCGCTCGTGAAGATGAAGAGAGTTTTGTCCGTCAGTCCGAGGGCATCAAGCTTCGCGACGACTCGCCCCACGCTTTCATCAAGACTTTCCAGCATCGCGGCGTAGACCGGGTTCTCCTGCCGACCGTGAGGCGTGCCGTTCCACTTGGCGTAATGCGCCACCAGATCGGGTTTCGCGACCATCGGCGTGTGCACGGCGTAGTGGGGCATGTAGAGAAAGAACGGGCGCGACTTGTTTGCTTCGAGGAACGTCTCGGCTTCGTCCGTCAGACGGTCGGTCAGGTACTGTCCCGGGGGAGCTTTCTCCAGGCCCGGCATCACCTTCGCCCCGCGTGAAAACGGCGAAAAATAGCTGAGCGTGGTGCCGATCTCGGAGCCGCCGATATTGACGTCGAACCCCTGTTCCTTGGGGCCGAAGCCTTCGCCTCCGAGGTGCCACTTGCCGACGTGCGCCGTGGCGTAGCCCGCGGCCTTCAACGTCTCGGCGATGGTGACTTCCTCAAAAGGGAGTTCCTGACGGATCTTGGGACGCAGCAATTTTTTCGCCGGACGATCCTTCAGGCCGGGGAGCCAGTCCGTGATATGCAAGCGTGCCGGGTGCTTACCGGTCATCAACGCGGCGCGCGTCGGCGAGCAAACAGGGCTCGCGGAATAGGCCCGGGTGAAGCGCCGGCTTGCGGCGGCGAGCTTGTCGAGGTTTGGGGTCTTGTGGAACTTGCTGCCGTAGCACCCGAGGTCAGCCCAGCCGAGGTCGTCGGCCACGATCAGGACGACGTTCGGTCGCGAGGGGTCTTCCGCCGCGACCGCGGCCAGGCGGTTCAAGAACAGAGCACCGAAGCAAAACCAGCGGATGCGACTCATCAGAATTCCCCCGGCGCGACACCCACGACAAGGCTTGGCGACACGATCATGCCCCGATCGACCGGTGTGCTCAAGGGGGAGCCGCCAAACCCTTGCCCCAACGATCGGAACGGCGTAGCGTCTTGCGATGATGGATCCGATGTCAAAAACGGGAGACTCGCCCATGTCCGACGATCTCGAAGATTCCAATCAAGGCGCCACCCCGGGCCGCCGGGAATTCCTCGCCGGGATCGCGTCGATCTCGCTTGCGGGGCTTGCCGCGGCCCCGGAGGCCTCCGCGTCCCGAAACCTGATCCGCGACGAGAACAAGAAGCCCGGCGCCAGTGACTGGCAACTCACCCGGGTCCGTCCCGACAAATCCGCCCAGCGCACCCCCTGGATCGAAGGCTATTGTTCGAGGCAAAGCGTAAAGCCCGGCGAATCCATCGACATCTTCATCTCGAGCGACCCACCCCGCGATTTTCTCGTTGAAGTGTTCCGCACAGGCTATTACGGCGGCAAAGGGGCGAGGCTGATGACGACGCTCGGGCCGTTTCCGGGCAAGACCCAAAAAGTCCCCGAGCCCGGCCCGAAAGACCTTCACGAGTGCCGCTGGGAAGCGTCCACGACCTTGAAAGTCCCTGGGGACTGGCCGAGCGGGGTCTACCTCGGCAGGCTCTCAACCATCCCCAAGGGGGGCGAAAACGCCGAGCCTTACTGGCAGAGTTACGTGATCTTCATCGTCAAGGACGACCGCCCCGCCGACGTGCTGTTTCAGTGCTCCGACAACACCTGGCAAGCCTACAACCGCTGGCCGAGCAAGTATTCGGTCTACACCCATCCCAAGGGCAACCAAGGCCCCTGGGCGGACGTTAGTTTCGACCGCCCTTACGGCCGCGAGGCTCAGTTCGACGGCGTCGTCAACGACCCTCTCACGTTCGGCTCCGGCGAATACCTCCCGCTCGAATTCCCGCTCGCCTACTGGCTCGAACAGCACGGGTACGACGTATCGTATTGCGCCAACAGCGATATGACGTCGCCGGAACGCGGCCTGAAATGCAAATGCTTCATCAGCGTCGGGCACGACGAATACTGGGACATCCGCCAGTTCAAATCGGTCGAGGCGATGCGTGACGCCGGGGTGAGCCTGATGTTCCTCTCGGGGAACTCGGTCTGCTGGGTTACCCCGTTGCGAGACGGTTTCGACGGGCGACCAAATCGGATCATGTTTCGTGGCGGCCCCTATGGCGCGAACAACGATTACGCGGAGCGCAGGCGGAAGGAGAACGGGCCGTTTCCCGAGCGCGGGCCCGATGAAGGATTGCTGATGGGCGTGCGGAACGTCGAACCCGTCAACGGCGGGGGCGACTGGGTGATCACCAGGCCGGACCACTGGGTCTTCGAGGGGACCGGCGTGAAAAAAGGGGACAAGATCCCCGGCCTGATCGGCTGGGAATACCACGGAGATCCGGCCGCGATCCCAGGATTGGAAGTGATCGCCGAAGGGACGGCGTGGGTCGGCGGGGAAGTCCCGCAGAAGTGGTCGGCGGTCGTGTATCCAGGTCCGAAAGGGAACGTCGTCTTTAATGCATCGACGATCTTTTGGGCACAGGGACTCTCCGCACCGCCGGGACACACGCTTCCATGGTCCCACTGGTCGCGCCCGCACGGACCCGACGAACGCGTTCAACGGATCACCCGGAACGTACTCAAGCGAGCGATCGGAAACCCGCCCATCTGATCGGGCTAGAGGATTCTCCGGGCGAAAACGCGAATGCCGCGGCGGACTTTGATCCGTCGCGGTGTCGAGATTCGTGAGAATTCGCAACCCTCACTCAATAACGGCCGCCACCCCCACCCCCACCCCCACCCCCACCTCCACCGCCGCCGTATCCGCCCCCACCGCCGCCGCCGGCACGCCCGCCGCCACCACCGCCACCGTAACCGCCGCCGCCACCCCCGCCGGAACGGGGCTCTCGGGGCTTGGCTTCGTTCACGGTCAGACGCCTGCCCTGAAATTCCTTGTCGTTGAGGGCGTCGATCGCGGCCTGTGCCGCAGCGGCCGTTCCCATCTCGACGAATCCGAAACCACGACTACGGCCGGTCTCACGGTCCTCGACGACCTGCGCCGACTGGACCTCTCCGAATTCCGCGAACAGTTGCTCGAGGTCGGACCCGCTCGTCTGGAACGAGAGATTGCCGACATATAACTTGGTGCCCAAAGCCGTGCTCCCGAACAGGAGGGCGTCGGACCCGCCCGAACGCTTTCCGGGTCCGGTGAAAGGGGTCGATCGGTCGACCCGATGAGTGGCCGGAAGGCGAGTGAGAAGGGCGATGGCTGACCGAAGCGAGCGACGTCGCGGACTCATCCGGATTCCAACCATGACGAATTATAATCAAGCGCCAAGTGAACGCCAGAAAATTCCCCGGATTCTTTCTGATGTCTCCTCCCGGTACCTTCCGACCGGTGTTTATTTATGTTGATTTGATTCCTCCGTGGATGAAAAAATAAGCCGGATTTGCTGATCGATCGCCGCCGCCGGCGTCTCGGCTTCGGCGCGCGAGACGCCCTTCGCCATGCCGGGCGGCCGGTGGCCCGCGGCGGTCGCTCACGAGTCCTTGAGCGGGCGCTGTCGGGTCGGGAAGAGGGAGAGAACGTCCGAGCCGTGACTCATCGGGGAAAAGACCGGCGCCGGACGTTCCATCGCGGTTCTTCGATTCATCCCTCGTCTCCCCCCGGTGAATAAGCTTCGCGCTTCGTCGATCAGGAACAATCCGTCGCATGCGGGGACCGTGGTTGGTAGTCTACATGACCATCAAGGCGAGACAAGGCCCCGCGATCAGGCCGGGTCGGCTTGAGATATGGGCAAGGTCGGGCTTTCTGACAGTCTGTTTCGGAGTGGCCTTCATGTTGCGAATTCCGGTTCACTTCTCAGGGACGTTTTCACTCCTTGGCCTGATCACTTTCGGGTTATTGCCAGGCCAATGCCAAGCGGACGAGCCATTTACCCGGAAAGCCGATGTGATTTACGGCCGGAAATTCGGCACGGCGCTGACCCTGGACGTGTTCACACCGAAGGCCAAGCCGAACGGTGCGGCGGTGATCGTCGTGGTGAGCGGCGGTTTCATCTCAAACCACGACTCGATCCAGCCGGCGCTCGCGCTGCCGTTTGTGAACCGGGGTTACACGGTTTTCGCGGTGGTCCACGGCAGTCAGCCGAAATTCACCGTTCCGGAGATCGTTTCCGATCTGAACCGATCAGTCCGCTTCATCCGCCATCACGCCAAGGACTACGGCATCGACCCGGACCGGATCGGAGTGACCGGGGCGTCCGCGGGCGGACATCTCTCGCTGATGCTGGGGACCGCGGGCAAGCCGGGCGACCCGCAGGCGAAAGACCCGGTCGACCGGGAGTCGAGCCGGGTCCAGGCCGTCGCCTGCTTCTTCCCGCCGACCGACTTTATCAACTACGGCGGCCCCGGCAAGGCAATGATCCGAGCTAAGGATCACCGGTCCCAGTTCCGCGCGGCCTTCCAGTACGAGAAACTCGACCCCGAAAAACGGATGTGGGTCGAAGTCACCGATGAGGAGGAACTTCGCAAGATCGCCAAGGAGGTCTCTCCCTATTACCACGCGTCGCCCGACGACCCGCCTACACTCTTGATCCACGGTGACGCCGATGAACTCGTCCCGCTCCAGCAATCGGAAGTGATGGTTGACGCGTTGAAGAAGGCCGGAGTCAAGTCGGAACTCTACGTCAAACCCAAAGGGGGTCACGGCTGGCCCACCATCCTGCTCGACCTCAACCGACTGGCCGACTGGTTCGACGAGCATTTGAAGTCGAAGGCGGCCGGTTCGGAACCGGCGAAGGCGGGATGATGAACAATAGCGGATGAGTGTACGTGTCACACGTTTAGTCTTCCTTGGGGTGTGTGTGGCTTGCCGTCACCTTGAACCCGCGGGAGCTTGCACACGGGCGAGACTCCGCCTTGACGCTGAGGCCATGTCGAAGGCCCATCCCGAAAGCGGCGGCAAGCCGCACGCACTCCAAAGGGGGGAAGGCCGTCGATGGTCTCTGGCCGGGCCGTTTGGGTCCGCCAACGGATTCCGGCGGATGACCGCGGCGGAAGCGGAACGACCGCGCCGGGCGAGGGTCTGCCGAACTTCGATTGCTTGGAGTGCCGGAGCCCGCTCCCGCTTTCAAACGGTCCAGGCGCACCTTCCACCTCGACCCCCTCGCGAAGGCCCGAAAACCTATCAGTAACCCCTGATATCGACGCTCAGAAGTCGTTTTCAAGCGCCCTCGCGGGCTCCTTGGTCGGGATGTAGACCGGCGGGA
>JAYUFP010000398.1:0-5717 GCA_043738665.1 Isosphaeraceae bacterium | reverse complement strand
TCCGCCGTGATCTCCCCCGTAAGTAACTTTGCTTTCAAGCCGTAGCGAGCCGAGATGTCATCGACGAGTCGTGGCGGCTTCGCGGCATCTTGAGCGATCGCCGGAGGCACAATGGTTGAAGAGACGGCGAGGCCGAAGGCGAGTGCGAGATTGCGCGGAAGAATCATCATCGTTGGTCTCCTGGGTTTGGGTGGAAGGATCGATGGCAAATGACCGATGATCAATGACCGATGAAGAACCAGGAATCACTCGTTCCCGCGGTCTCCGTGGGAATGCCGTCAGGGACGTTCCGCGTCCGCGTTTGTTGCCATCAGACGACGCGGAGCGTCGAAGACGGCATTCCCACGGAGACCGTGGGAACGAGTGTACGCCGCGTACGTTGATGGAACCTTGGCCATCGGTCATCGGCCATTGTCGATTCTCAATAAGTCCGATCGCCGACGAACTTGAACCTCACTTCATCCACGGGCACGGACACTTTCCGCCCGTCCTTCAGCGACATTGAGACGAGTCGCCGGCTCCTGGCGATTTCATAACCCCGGCGCTCCCAGGCCCTCGCCACGGTCGTCGAGACGGCGGTCGGGTCGTCAGGCTTTCGCGGCTCGGGAGGGGTGTGCTTCGCGACGGCGAGTTCCGGCGATCCGGCCGCGACGGGAGTCTCCTGCTTCACGATCTTAGGGGCGGGAATTCTGGCGGAGTCTCCTCGCAAACCCCAGCCGATCGCGAACGCCGCGATTAACCCGGCGGCGACCTTGGCGAAGTATCCGAGGATTCCGAAGTACCCGCGAACCGGCTCAGGCATCACGACCGTGACCGGTCGGACGGGCTCGGAGCGGGCCGCCGGCGGTTTCAGCGCGGCCCGCCACTCCTGGGCCTCAAGGAATGCCAGAGCGCAGCGCCGCCAGCCTTCGGGTTCGCGGTCGAGCGTGGCGAGCAACTCGCGGCGTTCTTGCGTGGTGAGTTCATTGTCGACCAGGCGATCGAAAAGGCGTTCGCTGTCGTGGAGGGCGTCGTTAATCATTCGGAAACCTCGATCGCATGGGAGCCTGTCATCGCGTCGCGGAGCCGTTTCCGGGCGCGGTGGAGTCGGGCCTCGACGGCCGCCTCGCCGATCCCCAGGTGTTCGGCCAATTCGCGATAGCTCCAGTCTTCGGTATACTTCAAGAGGAGGATTTCGGCGTCCCGGCGGTTCAGGTTGTCGAGCGCCTCGCGGACGAATCTTCGGCGCTCGTCGAGCAAGAGCCAGCCCAGCGGGTCGGGGGTGTGGAGGGTCGAACCTTCCGCGCCGCGCGACCACGCGAAACGTCCCAGGAGCCTCCGATGTCTCCCCTGGACGCGTCGATAAAGCAATACGCGACGCAGCGCGAGCCGATAGAGCCAGGCCCCGACTTTCGACGGGTCGTGAATCGGCGCCCGCTGCGACACGGCCGCGAGCGCGACCTCCTGCATGACCTCGTCCACGGCTTGGTCCTCCCCCAAGCGGGCGAGCACCGCGGTCCGCAGCCAGCGGTCGTGCAAGACAAGAGCGGCCCCCCAGTCGATCCGATCGACGGGAAGGCCCGCCGAGCCGTCAAGTTTGGTCGCGGGCAACGTGTCAGCCATGTCAAAGAGGATAGTTGCCGCGTGGCCGGAAATCTTGCGACGAATTTTGGGGAAAGTTATCGGCGGGCGCTCGATAGTGTTGAAGGGCCGAGGAGGGAAACGCGAGGGAATGCCGAGCTCTCATCCTTTGGAACCAGGCTTCGACTCGCTCGGCGCGAGTCTCTCGACCCGAGCCGTCGGGCCGGGAAAACCACAAGACATGGTCCGCGATCGCGGATCCTACAGATTTGGCTTCGCTTCCATGATCGAAGAAATCTCAAACGTCCGGATCAATCCCGAGCGACCGCAGTCTTTCGGCGAGGCGTTGGGCACGCTGGGAGAGATCCTCGTACGTTTCAAACGCACGACCGTCCGGGCCGATCACGCGCAAGTCGTCGTTACTTCGCTCGATGCGGATTCGGTGGCGCGGGCTAACCCAACTCTCGATGTCGCTGATGTTGCGGAGCCGGTCCCCGTCGCGGACCCAACCTTTCACCGCGGGTTTCTTGTCGGGCTTGGTCAGGTAATAATCTTCGACCCCGTACCGCTGATAAAATGCGCGCTTGCGGGCGAGGTCGCCCGGGCAGTCTCCGAGGAAGAGGATTTCGAAAACGACTTCGAATAGAACGGCCGTCAAGGACCATTCATGCATCGAGTGCCAGGTCTGAAAACAACGTCGCGCTGGAAACGTCGAGGCTTGATCGTCCTGGTCGTACTCGCGCTCGTCGCCGGGGCCTGGTTCGTCGGGCCGCGCCGGCGGCTTTCCGAATCGACCCCCGAGATCAAAACGGCCTACCGGAATGCCCGCCCCGGCGTTCGCTTCGTAGGGGACGAGGCTTGCACGCGTTGCCATTCCGAGATCGCCGCGACCTATCGTCAGCATTCGATGGGACGCTCCCTGACGCCGATCGAGGATGCGTCCGCAGAGTTGCGGGGCGCCGCCGGTTCCAAAGACCTGTTCGATTGGCAAGGGTTCACGTATTCGCTCGAGAATCGCGACGGGCGAACGTTTCATCATGAAACCCGTCGCGACTCCGCCGGCAAGGTCATCGGGGACGTCGAGGGGGAGGTCAAATACGTGTTGGGCTCGGGGACTAGAGCCCTGGCCTTCTTGATCCAGCGCGAGGATTACCTGTTTCAGTCGCCCGTGACGTGGTACTCCCAAAAAAAACGCTGGGATCTGGCACCTAGTTTCGAGGGGCGCGAGGCCAAATTCGACCGCCAGACCTCCGCGGGGTGCCTCGTCTGTCACGCGAATCGGTTTGATCATGTTGAGGGGACCGAAGGACGATACCGCAAGCCGATCTTTCAGGGCCACGCGGTCGGCTGCGAGCGGTGCCATGGTCCCGGCGAGCTGCATGTGAAGAATCCCGCGGCGTCCGCCGGTGATCCCAATATCATCAATCCCCGCGACCTTTCGCCGTCGTTGCGGGAGGCGGTCTGCCAGCAGTGCCACCTGATCGGGACGACCACGATTGCCAGGCTCGGGCGCGACCTTCGCGACTTCCGGCCCGGTCTGCCACTCCACAAGTTTGTGACCGTGTTCGTGAAGTCGTCGGAAGGCGCGGACAAACATTCAAACGCCGACCACGTCGAGCAGATGTACCAGAGCCGCTGCTTCCGTGCCAGTGACGGCGCTCTGGGTTGCATTTCGTGCCACAACCCTCACGAGATGCCCGCGCCCGAACGGAAAATCGTCTATTATCGGAAGCGCTGCCTGGAATGCCACTCACAAAAAGGGTGTTCCATGCCGGAGCCCGCGCGTCGGCTCGAGAACGCGGATGACAGTTGCATCGCCTGTCACATGCCAAGGGCCGCCACGAGTGACGTGCCGCATCTGTCGACCACGTTGCACCACATCCCAAGAGACGGCAAGGCCGGACTGGCACAAGCTCCGGCACGGAAGGATGCCCCGGTCGATGACACAAAGCTCGCCCCGTTCCACCGCGACCTCATGGATACCGAAGACCGCGACGAGGCCGGGCGCGATCTGGGTATCGCACTTCGTCAGCGCGGGGAGGATGGCGCGGGAAAGGCGATCCCGCTCTTGAAGGCATGGCTGGCACGCCACCCGGACGACACCCTCGCGAAGGAATCCGAAGGCCTCGCGCTGTGGGGGCTGGGCCGGAAGACGCAGGGGCTCGCGGCGTTCGATTCGGTCCTGAAGAATGACGCCTACCGCGAGCCGTCGCTCGAAGCCGCCGCGCTGATCGCGAGCGAGCTCGGGCGTCGCGACGAGTCGATCGCGTTGTGGAAGCGGGCGATCACGGTTGACCCCTGGCGGTCGTCCTTTCACGCCGAACTGGCCTACGACTACACCCGGGTCCAGAAGTGGTCCCAAGCCGCCGCCGCCGCCCGCCAGGCCCTCAAGCTCAACACGGCGAACCGGACCGCCCGACAGGCCTTGATCCTGGCAACGCTTCGACTCGGCTCGCGACAGGAGGCCCGAGCCGAGTTTGAGATCCTCCTCCAGTTCAACCCGGGGGATCGTGAGAGTTTGACCCAGTGGTTCGCCGCGTTGCGGTGATGTCTCCGGGAAACGTTCGACTCCTCGAACGATGCCCCCGGGCAACATGCAGTCATGGGGGGTGAACGTCCGGTTAGAACCTGATAGGCTAGTCGGGATTGAAATCCCGGATCGAACGGACGGGCTCGCGTTCGAGATTGGTGCAGGTGTTTTGGCATGCTCGCGAAGCTTTCTTCCTATACGTTGATCGGAATCGACGCCGCGTCCGTCGAGGTCGAGGTCGACGTTTCGCCCTCTTCCATGCCCAAGACCGTCCTGGTGGGACTGGCCGAGACGGCGGTCCGCGAGAGCACGCACCGGGTCGAGCGCGCCCTGGTCAACTCGGGGTATCAACGCCCTTTTGATCGAGTGATTATCAATCTCGCGCCCGCCGACCTGAAAAAGGATGCGGGCGGGTTCGACCTGCCGATCGCACTGGGATTATTGCTCGGCAGCGGCCAGATCGCCATCGACCGGAAAGAGAATCTCGCGGTCATCGGCGAGCTCGCCCTGACCGGCGAGACCCGGCCGATCAAGGGGGCGCTGGCGATGGCCCTCGCCGCGGTGGCCGAAGGGCGCGACGGCTTGCTCGTCCCGTCCGAGAATGCCGCGGAGGCCGCCGTCGTTGAAGGGCTCGCGGTCTATCCGATCTCCAGCCTCACCGAGGCGGTCGGGTTCCTCTCGGGGCAGCTCGACCTCGAGCCCAAGACGGTCGACATCGAGGCGATCTTCCGGCAAAGCTCGCACTACGAGGACGACTTCGTCGATGTCAAAGGGCAGGACTACGCCAAGCGCGCCCTGGTGATCGCCGCCGCGGGCGCGCATAACGTTTTGATGATCGGTCCGCCCGGCACGGGTAAGACCCTTTTGGCGCGTCGCCTGCCGACGATCATGCCCTCGCTCACCCCCGCGGAGAGCCTCGAAACGACTCGGATCTACAGCGCGATGGGATTGCTGAAACCCGGCCACCCGCTCATGGCCGTGCGCCCGTTCCGGCACCCGCACCACTCCGTCAGCGACGCCGGGCTCGTCGGCGGCGGGAGCACCCCGCAGCCGGGCGAGATCTCACTCGCGCATAAAGGGATCTTGTTTTTAGACGAGCTTCCGGAGTTCAACAGGAAGACGCTTGAAGTCCTGAGACAGCCCCTCGAAGAAGGCAGCGTCACGATCAGCAGGGCCTTGCGGAGTACCACCTTCCCGGCCGAGTTCGTGCTCGTCGCGGCCATGAATCCCTGTCCCTGCGGTTACAGGTCGGACCCGAGGAAGGCGTGCCAGTGTTCGCCGCCCCAGGTCGAACGGTATCTCAGCAGGATCTCGGGTCCGCTGCTCGATCGCATCGACCTCCATGTGGAAGTTCCCGCGGTCCCGTTCACGCAGCTCACCGAAGCGCCCCCGGGTCCGACGTCGGCCGATCTGCTGAAACTGGTCCTCGGGGCCAGGGCCAGACAGGCCGACCGGTTCGGCGGGAAAGGCCCCGTGGTCAACGGTCGGATGACGCCGCGGCAGGTCCGCAAGTACTGCACGTTGCGGCCCGAGGCCCACGCGATCCTCAAGTCGGCCATGGAGGAACTCGGGCTCTCGGCCAGGGCGCATGATAAGGTGTTACGCGTGGCGCGAACGATGGCCGATC
>JAYUFP010000397.1:0-1786 GCA_043738665.1 Isosphaeraceae bacterium | reverse complement strand
TACCCCTTGCCTGGGATGATGAGGATCACCTGATCGACCACCTGGTAGGTCGCGTCGATCAGCTTGAGCAATTTTTGGAGGTGGTCCTTGAGCGGCTTGTTCTCCGACCGGGGCGGGACGATCTTCCTGTCGTTGGGGCTTTCGAGCATCGCGTTCTTGAATGCGTTGTCGGCAACGAGGATTTTGAGCTTGTACTTCCTCCGCAGGTCGTCGAGGGCATCACGGAAAAACATTTCCTTGCCGGCCGGCTCATCGACCTTGGTCTCGAGGATCTTCTTCACCGGCGAACTAGCGTCCTCCAGTATCTGACGGTGTCGAATGGGATCGACCTGGTCGCGGTCGTGCAAGCACACGATCAGGCCATCGTTCGCCGCGAGGTAGAGCCGATCGGTGATCTCGTTGACGACGGGAACCCGGTAGGCCCGCGTGTCGAGCATGCTGAGGCGAATCCCTCGCTTGCGGTCCAGTATGAGGAGCCGGCCGCTCGCGTCCGACGCATAGACGAAGCGTTCGTTCGCCGCCAGGAAGCGGTCGGCCTGGGGGTTGGCGTTCATGACCGATCGGCCACTCGGGATGCGCCACATGGCGTCGCCCGACTCACGGTCGATGCGGGCCAGCCCTTCGCGGTCGGAGGTGACGTAGACATCCTTGGCAGTGGTCGCGGGGGTTCGCGTGATCGGCGTGCCCGCGATGTGACGCCAGCGGAGCTTGCCGGTGTTCATGTTGATCGCGTAGAGGGCCGCGTCGTCGCTGCCCACATAGGCCGTGTCGCCGAACGAGCTGGGAGCCACGCGGATCTTGCCATCGGTGGCGAGCGAGTAGATTTCACCCGTCGCCGTCGGGTCGCGCGGGATCTTGGGGTAGCCCAAACCCTTGCCCGATGGGCTGATGACGAAAATCGTCGAAGTCGTCTGCAAGGGCTTGAAGACGAGCTGGATGTTCGTCACGTCCGTCCAGGTCGGCTTCGGACGAGGGCTGCGGTCCGAAGGATCCCCGCCATAGAGGATCGAGCGACGGTTGACCTCACCGGGCGAATCGACGGACTCGTCCGTGACGAAGGGGAGGTAGAAGGCCGCCAGGCGGGTCGTCGAGGTCGGGACGTAGATTTGCTCCTCATCGACGACGGGGGCGGCACTGATCGCCGAGGGCAAGTCGAATTCCCACTTCTGCCGACCCGTGACGCGATCGAGGCCGACCATCTTCGCGTGGGCGATGACGTAGACGGACCGATTGTTGACAGCCAGGAACGGGAGCATGGTGTACGGCTTGCCGACCGTCGTGCGCCAGTAGACTTTGCCGGTCTCGGCGTCCATGCGCTGGACGGTCCCGCTGCGCGTCAGGACGATGAGATCCTTCCCGATCAGTTCGACCCGCACGAGCGCATCCTTCCCTCCGTCGGTCGGGACGTAGGCCCGCCAGGCCAGGCGGAGGTTGAGCCGCGCCAGAGCCTCTTTCGAGGGAACTTCGGGACGCGAGAATATCTCTTTCCGGCTGATCTGCGCCGGCAGAAACGGTCCGAACAATAAGAGACCGGCCAGGGCCGGTACGATCGATCGCACAGAAGGCATCCGGATCCTCCGCGAGGGGTGTGCGGCGGGGAATCGCGCACTCACAACGTATCATACCACCCCTCCCTCACAACGGAAGTGTGAATCAGCCGCTTCCTCATCGGGCCAGGTCCGTTTCTCGCGATCACAACGGATTCGACGGGTCACTTCTTTCCCTCCGCCCGGCGCTCGAGGAAGAACCGGCGCAGGATGCCGGCGCACTCCTCCGCCCGGATGCC
>JAYUFP010000396.1:0-1789 GCA_043738665.1 Isosphaeraceae bacterium | reverse complement strand
GAAAACCGGCGGGAAAACGCCGCATTCGCTCTTTCCGATCCGTCATCAGCCATCCGTCATCAGCCATTTCCTAGCCATTTCCTTTCGGGACGGACTCTGAAACAATGGCCGATGCCCGATTATGACCCGTTCCTTCTCGGCCATTGGCCATCGTTCCCTTGGTCATGGGATGTCTTCACGACAAAACGATGGGGTCTTCGCTTATGCGACTTCGCGTGATGCTGGCGGCGGTGTTCCTGTTCGCGGTCAGCCCTGCCCCGGCCCAAGAGTTCGACGTCGTGATCGCGGGAGGCACCACGGCCGCGTTCGCCGCCGCCGTCGCGTCGGCCGAATCCGGAGCGCGAACCTGCCTGCTCGAACCGACGGACTGGATCGGCGGCCAGCTCACCGCGTCAGGCGTGCCCGCCATCGATGAGGCCTGGCACACGATGTCCGACCCGAAAACCAAGGCGATCCTCCTCGACGTCAGGACAATCGCCCGCCGCCGCGAGAACATGCCCCCCAACTTTCGCGCGATGCTCGACGCCACCGGCAATCCCGGCCGCGGCTGGGTCAGCAACTATTGCTTCGAGCCCCTCAAGTTCCTTGATGCCCAGCTTCTCCCTCTGGAACGGAAACTCAAGGACAAACTCGTCGTCTATCGGAACACCGTGGTCAAGAGTGTCGAAGTCGATAAGACGTCCCACCGAATCAAGGCAATCAAGGCGATCCGCAGGAGGGCGAACCCGGGTGTCGAACGCGGAGGGTACGACCGGCTCCCGTCTCAGGACATCGCCGACTGGTATAGCCCGGAGGATTCCTCCCGCTATTCCAAACAAGTGCTCACGTTCCCCGCCGCCAAGGCCACGGTTTTCATTGATGCAACCGATTGGGGCGAGGTTCTCGCGCTCTCGGGGGCGAATTACCTCCAGGGGATCGAGTCGATCGACGGCAAGCAAGGCGACGACCGTTGCGGTCAATCGACGGTCTTCGGGTTCGTGGAACAGTTCAATTTCGACCCCGTCGATGAGCCCTCGGTCGGTAAAATCAGCGACGACCTGGGCTACGGAGACTACTCGGATCGTCCTGACGCCTGGGATCTGATCTGGACCTATCGCCGTCTCAAAGGCAACGGCAGAGGCCCGACACCCGGCGACATCACCTTGCAAAACTGGGGCTATTCGACCCGACTCAAACAAGGCGGTAACGACTACACTTACGGCTACCTGTTCAAGTCGAAGAAGGATGCCGAGGCCGAGCGCGATGACTGGCGCGGGGGAGTCGACCTGAAGGTGATGGCGGAGGTGGAGCGGCGCGCCTTTTCCTGGCACTCCTGGTTCAAGGCCCACGCTCCCAAGGAGATCGATCCGCGACGGATCACACTGGCGATCGGTGTTTTCGGCACGAGCCACGGGCTCTCGAAACTCCCGTACATCCGCGACACCCGCCGCGCGGTGGGCCTGGACGGATACGTCCTCAAGATCGCCGACCTCACCGGCTGGCCGAACCGCAACACGGGCGAACCTTTTCCCGACCGGATCGCTCTCGGGGCCTATCCCGCCGATATCCACCCGATGACCACTTGCGAGGTTCCCAGAGTGGCTGGAAAGGGCGAACAGACGTTGCCCTTCTTCATCCCGTTCCGCGCGTTGACGAGCGAAAGCCATGACAACTTGCTTGTCGCCGGAAAGACCATGGCGCAGAGCTTCATGGCCAACGCCGCGACTCGCCTCCATCCGATCGAGTGGTCCACGGGAACCGCCGCCGGAGTCGCCGCCGCCGACATGGCTCGCAACGGCCGGACCTCTCG
>JAYUFP010000395.1:0-1792 GCA_043738665.1 Isosphaeraceae bacterium | reverse complement strand
AAGACCGATGGCCGATGGCCAAGGACCGATGGCCGATGGCCGATGAATCAGATGGCGGTCCGCTTAGCGATGCGCGTTTCTCCATAGTTGTTCGTCATCGGTCATCGGCCATCGGCCATCGGCCATCGGTCATCGGCCATCGGTCATCGGCCATCGTTCATTGGTCATCGGCCATCGGTCATTCCGGGAATCGCTCGCGGATCGGCCTTGGAAAAAAGGTGCATGACGGTTAAGCTCCCGTCCCTTGAGGCTTAAACCGCCTGGGTTCCCGTCCCGATCGAATCGCGGGGTGGGGCCACCGTCATGGAGGACGGGATGAAGGCTCTCGCACTGGTCGACACCCCGGATCACGTCTGCTGTCGGTACCGCATCCGGGCTTTCGAGCCCGCGATGAACCGCGCGGGATGGTCTTTGACCACCCTCAGCCTCGCCCGGAGCCCGCTCCGTCGCCTCCTCCAGTTCGCCGACGCCGACCGCTACGGCGCCGTGATCCTTCAACGCAAGCTCTTGCCACGCTGGCAACTGTGGGCGCTGCGTCGGCGCGTCCGGCGTCTCGTTTTCGACTTCGATGACGCCGTGCTCTATCGCGATTCCTATGACCCCCGAGGCCCCGATTGTCCTCGAAGGGTCCGACGCTTCGCGGCGACGGTTCGCGCGGCCGACCTGGTCGTCGCCGGCAACGATTTCCTCGCCGACTGCGCGCTTCGGGCCGGAGCCAAGGCGGAGCGGGTTCGGGTCATCCCCACCTGTGTCGGCACGGACCGATACCCCGCACCGATCCGAACCGATCACGCTCGAAACCGCGAGGGAATCGACCTCGTCTGGATCGGGTCGTCGAGCACTCTCAAGGGACTTGAGTTGCGAAGATCGCTCTGGGATCGCCTCGGACGCGAGTCTCCCGGGGTGCGGCTCCGCGTCATCTGTGACCGGTTTCCCGACCTCGGTGCGCTCCCGGTGGTGGGGATCCCGTGGTCGGAGACGACCGAGGCGGAAGAGCTCGCGGCGGCGGACGCGGGCGTGTCGTGGATTCCGGACGACGACTGGAGCCGCGGCAAGTGCGGGCTCAAGGTGCTTCAGTACCAGGCTTCGGGACTCCCCGTCATCGCGAACCCGGTCGGCGTCCATACCGAGATGATCCGTCCGGGGGCGAACGGCTGGCTGCCCGAAACACCCGAAGGTTGGGTCGAGGCGGTACGCGACCTCGCCGCGGACCCGGAACGGCGGCGCAAAATGGGACGAGCCGCACGCGCCGGGGTCGTCTCGGGCTATTCGGTCGCCGCCTGGGAACGGACCTTCGTCAATTCAATCACCGGCGGCGTCACGGCCGACGCATCGCTCCCCCCGAGCGCCGGCCCGAGGTTTCACAAGCCGTCCGCGGCGTCGGCACGAATTCAAGAGCGAGCCGGACGCGGGCCGATCGGGGCGAAAGGATGATTTGGCCGTTCCAAGCCAAGACGGACAATAATACCCACCCGCGACCGAGCCGTATCTTCAGCCCGCCGGAATGGGAATGGGCCAAGACCGGCGACGTCGGCTGGTGGGTCCGGGCGCACTGGCATTCCGCATTGCTGGGAAAGGACGGACTCCGCCTGGACGAGTGGCGCGAGCAGAACCGGCTGAGCGTGGTCAAGGAAGGCCCCCACCGCGTCGTCTACAGGGCCGACTTGCCCGAGGGTTCGGTTTACGTCAAGCACTTTCTCGTACCCGACTTCCGCGCCAAACTCCGGCAGTGGTTTCGTCGTGGCAAGGGGCGCAACGAGGGCAAACGCACCCGCCACCTCGAATCGATCGG
>JAYUFP010000394.1:0-5740 GCA_043738665.1 Isosphaeraceae bacterium | reverse complement strand
CGACTCGCTCGGCCACCCCGCAGTGACGATCGACAGCCTGGGAATTGCCCAAGGGCGCTCGGTCACGCTGCCGTTCCAGTCCCCGACCGCGGTCCTCGACCACGCCGAGTTCAACGGGCTTTAAGAATTTGTTCCGCGACGGTTGGGCACTGCCCAGCCCACCGGAAATAATCCCGGAATTCCGCGAAACACGCCCGAACCCCGGGCGTGTTTTTTTCGTAGCAGGAGAAATTCGGGTTGGACAACGTGATGATGAAGGTGGAAGGTTCTTTTCAATCGCCAGGATTGCCTCTCTTGTGTCTTCTACGTCTTCCCCGCTACCATGATGAAATCGTTTCTTTGATTCGGAAGACGCAAAAGGGAAGTGCGGAACGAGGACGATGCCGAGACAGCGACTCCGGTTGATTTACTCGGGCCGAGTTCAGGGTGTCGGGTTTCGCTTCACCTGTCAGCGGTTGGCGGCGGGGTTTCCTGTGGTGGGCTCCGTGCGGAACCTCCCGGAAGGGAGTGTCGAGCTGGTAGCCGATGGCGATTCGGGGGCGGTTGCCGGTTTTCTCGCAGCCGTGGAAACGGCGATGGGTCGAAAGATTCACAACGTTTCGCCCACTCCGGACGACTTTCCCGAGGCATCCGAAGATTCCTTCATCATTCGTGATTAGTCCGGTTCCGCTCTCATTGTCGGTCTGACGGTCCTTTTCCTCATCCGAGATCTTCCTTCCATGAAATCTTTCACCATCGCTTCGGCCACGGCCAGGGAAGCGATCCGGCAGCCGGCCTTCTTTGTGCTGGCCTTCATCGCCGCCGCCTCGTTGCTCGGGTCGATGGTCGTCCCGTACTTCACCTTCGGTGAAGACATCAAGATGTACAAAGACACGGGCTTGACCACGATCTCGTTCACCTGCCTGATCCTGGCGCTTCTGACCGCCAGTTCCACGGTGGCCGAGGAAATCGAGGGCAAGACCGCGATCACCCTGCTCTCAAAGCCGATCAACCGCCGTCAGTTCATCGTCGGCAAGTTCCTCGGCATCGAGATGGGAGTTCTGGCGCTTTACGTGCTGCTCGGAACGCTCTTTGCGTTCGGAGTCTGGTACAAGTTCGAGTACGACCTCAGGGAATCGGCCGGCGGAGTCGCCGAGACGTCGAAGCAGATCGCCCAGGTCAAACAGGTCTTGCCGGGCCTTGCCTTGGGGTTCTTCGAGGTCACGATCCTGGCGGCGGTGAGCGTCGCGATCTCGACTCGGCTGCCGATGCTCGTGAACCTGGTCGTCTGCATCGCGATCTTTTTCCTCGGCCACCTCAGCCCGGTGCTCGTGGAGCAGTCGTTGCAAGGTCAGGCTCAGGGGCAGGTTAACGAACTTGTGACATTCATGGCCCGGTTGTTCGCATGGATTCTGCCGTCGCTGGAATACTTCAACGCGAGCCCGGCGATTGCGACCGGCGTGGTGATTCCCTGGGCAAGCTACGTATTTCCGGCGTTCCTTTATTGCATGATGTACAGTTTAGCGGCGCTTCTCCTGGCGTTCCTCCTTTTCGAGGATCGCGACCTCGCGTGATCGGCGACCGGGTTGACTTCGGTCGACTCGAAACCGCCCCTCCGCACGGCAACGGAGTGCGTCCGTGGGTCGGTCCGGCTTCGAAAGTTTTGACGAGTCCGGACCGCCCGAAACTGCATTCCCGAACCCCGTGCCCATGGGACTGAAGCATGCATGCCGAGGCGTACGCCCGCGCTCGTAGGCTTCTGAGCGATCGACGGGGGGCGGTGATCACGGCCGGGATTCTCGGGGTGGTCCATTCGCTCCTCGTCCTGGCGCTCTTGCTGATCGTCGGCTTATTGACCGGCCTCCTCGCCTCGCTGGGAGAGGCCCGCTATCCAGCCTCCAAGGTCGCGGTCAGCGGCGGGAGGTCCCCCCTTCCCGACTGGGTCGCCAGGCGAGCCACGGGGATTGATCAGCAGGATGCCCTGTTCGACGACACGGGACTCTTCCCAATCGTCGCGGGGAACCTCGACAGCGCCAACCCCGTTCACGCCGCCGGTGCCCGGCTCCTGCTGACGTTGCTGAACTCGGCGCCGACCCTGCGCAACAACGTCGGTGCATTGGCAACCTTGCTGGCGATCGGGCTGGGACTGTTACTTGCCCTGTCGCTCATCGCGCAGTACCGCCGGTCCTTAATCGCCGACGCCGTCTCGCAGGTCGCGACCGGTCTGCGGATGCAGATCCACCGGCAGATGTACAGGCTCGGCCAGTCGTCGCTCGCGACCGAAGGAACGGGACCGATCGTCAACCTGATGACACGCGAAGTCAACGACATTCGCGACGGCCTTTACAGTGAACTTAGCGACGGCCTTCGACTACCGGTTCTGGCGGTCGGGCTGCTATTTGTCGCGCTCGGGCTCGACTGGCTGCTGACCGTCTTTCTCGCGGCGCTGGGGATCTTGATCTGGTTGACTTCCCAGAGAATTCAACGCGACTCGCGGCTCGTGAGCGATGCCGCGATGCGAGACGCCGCGGTCCAGCTCACGCTCCTTCACGAGGACTTCGGTCTCCTCCGGACGGTCCGCGTCTACGGCATGGAGAACGTCGACAAGCAGCGGTTCGACGAGCACCTCCAACGCTTTCGGGAAGCCGACACGCGGAGGATGAAGACGCAGGTGCGTCTGACGCCGACCGCCTGGCTACTTTACGGCGCCGCGGTGGCTCTCGCTTTGGGGTTACTCGGATACCGCGTCGCGGCGGCGAGGCGGATCGCGCCGGCCTCAGCCCTGGCGATCACGGCGGCCTTGGTCTCGCTGTCCTACCCCGTGCTCCGCCACATGCAGATGCGGAAGGCGGTCCGGCAGGCGAACCGCTCGGCCGTTGGGGTCTTCGAGTTCCTCGACCTCAAACCCGAACTTCACCAGCAAGGCGGGGCTCACTTCCTGCCGCCGATGCGGGACAAGATCAGTTTCGAGAATGTGACTCTGGAAAGCCGTTCCGGGCGCATCCTGCTCGAAGGGCTCTCGGCGGAGATTCCCGCGGGAAGTCGCACCGGGATCATGAGCTTGGATGAAGACTCCAAACACGCCTTGGTCTGCTTGATTCCTCGTCTCATCGACCCCAAGGTCGGGCGAGTTCGGGTCGACGGACAGGATCTCCGCGAGGTGACTCTTGAATCCGTCCGCGCCCAGGTGGCGACGGTACTTCAGGCCGACCTCGTCTTCACCGACAATGTGTTGATGAACATCGGACTCGGTGACCCCAGCTACACGATGCCCCGAATCATCGAGGCGGCGAAGGTCGCGCACGCCCACAACTTCATCCAAGACCTGCCTCACGGGTATGACACCGTGATCGGGCCGCTGGGCCATTACCTTCAGCCCGACGAACAGTACAGGATCGCCCTGGCTCGGGCCTACCTGCACGACCCCTCGATCGTGATTATCGAGGAACCGGCGACCCCGCTGGAAGACGACACGAAGGATCTTGTCGATGACTCGGTGAATCGTCTGGCCGCGGGCCGCACGTTGATCGTCCTGCCCCATCGGCTCTCGACGATCCGCTCTTGTCAGCAGATCATCGTGCTTCACAATGGCAAGGTCGAGACGGTGGGCGCTCCCCGCCAGTTACAGAGCGAAAGCAAGCTCTTCCGGCACCTCCAGTACCTGGAATTCAACCAGTTCGCGACCGGCGAAATCGAGGCCGGTCAGATGAACGCATGAGAACCTCTCAGTCGGGTCCGGTTCTCGGACCCGACGTGAGGGCTTGTTCGTCTCAGAGTCCATCCGGGAACTCTTCTGGCTGGTATCAATGACGAATGACGAATGACGAATGACGAATGACGAATGACTGATGCGGCGGAAGTTCCGGGAATTTCGCCGAACTCGTCCACCTGCCTGCCCGTTCGATCCGCCAGAGTTCATTCGCCATCCGGCATTTCATTTTCCGGATAGCCTTTCAAAACCAGTCGTCCACGGTCGGCTTAATGACAAGCTCCGGGACGTTCGCCCGGGGATCGAGCTCGACCAGGAAGCGGACCGCCGCTCCGACGTCGTCGGGCTGAAGAATGACTGCCCGACGCTCCGCGGGAACGGCGACGGGCCGGGCGTCGAGGATCGGAGTCTCCACCTCTCCCGGATAGATCACCGACGAGCGGATTCCCTTGGACCCTTCCTCTCGGCCGATGCCGATGCCGAGCGCAGCCTGGCCGAACTTCGAGGCCGAATAGCCCACTCCGCCGAGGACGCTGGCGCGCTTGCCGGAGATCGAGTCGATCTGAATCACGAGTCCGCTCTTCCGCTCGCGCATCGACGGGAGGACGAAGTGGACAAGGTTGAACGCGCCGGTCAGGTTCGTGGCGATCATCTTGTCCCAGTCAGCGGGATCCAGGACTTCCAGGCTGCGGTTGCGGACGTTTGTCCCCGCGTTGCAGACAAGGACGTCGATCGCGCCGAACGACAGGAGGACGCTCTCGACCATGGTCTTGACCTGAGCGCGGTCGGCGACGTCGCAGGAGGCGATCAGTGTCTCGCCCCCCTTCTGGGTCAGCCCGGCCCGCGTCTGTTCGAGCTTGCCCGCTTCCCTGCCGACGAGCGCGAGGCGGACGCCGACGGCGTCGAGCGCCTTCGCGATCCCCCGGCCGATGCCGCTCCCTGCGCCCGTGATGATCGCCGTCTTCGCGGTTGACACTGGCTTGTCCTTTCACACCTGCGAGTTGATTGAAAACGACCCGACCCCGTCCCCCGGCCGAAAGGTCTCGGCGGAGGACGGG
Source organism: Isosphaeraceae bacterium (assembly GCA_043738665.1). Lineage (GTDB taxonomy): Bacteria > Planctomycetota > Planctomycetia > Isosphaerales > Isosphaeraceae > JAYUFP01. The sequence continues at coordinate 994 of JAYUFP010000394.1, read as the reverse complement.
GTCGGGTTGTGTCCGGTTTCCGACCGATGCCGGTTCGGAGCATTTCCCGGCACGCGATTCTAACGACCGCGATGGCCTCCGACCAATGTCCACCGGCTGGACGGGTGGGCGACGGTCACCGGCGTGGCAGCGCCCTTAGGCGCGAGTTTGAGTTTGATCTTCGGGTTCACCACGCCCGCGGGCTGGGAGTTCCCGAGCTTCGCCGGGGCCAGCCACCAGCCCCGCAAGGAACTGAGGGCCTGGGAGAACCACGAGGGGACGCTCGACACGGAGTCGGAGTTGTTGACCTGTTTCCCCTTGAACCATACGGCCGCCTGGGGAACAGTGGTGACTGGGGGCGTGGTCGTCGCCGGAGGGGTCGTGGGTGCCGGAGCGGGGGTCACCGTCACGGGGGGGGTGACGACGGGGGCCGTGACCGGCGGGGTCACCGTCACGGGCGGCGTCACCACCACGACGAGGGGTGGCGTGACGACGACGGGCGGCGTCAAAACCTGCTGGACCGGGTGCGGGATCAGGCCGATCGACTTGGGGATGTCGAGCCGGCCGAGGGTGATCCCGGTCACGCTGTCGGTGATCTGGTCGGCTCCTTGCCGGAGCCAGCCGTCGAGCTGTGCCACGGTGGGGAGCTGGTTGAATCGTGACTTGTAGACTTGCTGCATCAAGACAACGGCGCCCGAGACGATCGGCGTCGAAAAGCTCGTCCCCGTCACGGCCGCGAAGCCGTTGGAGCCCACCGGGGCGATGACGTTTTCACCGGGGGCGGAGATGTCGGTCGCCGAGACGCCCCCGAGAGCGGTGCCGAGCCTCTGGGCGTTGCCGACGAGGGTGTCGGTGGCGGTTGTCGACGTCACGCTGATCGTGTCGGAAACAATGCCGGTGAAGCCTTCGCCTTGCTGACCGGTGAAGCTGTTGCCCGCGGCCGTCATCACGGGGATATTGAGCGCGTCGAGCCTGCCGACCAACCCGGTGATCTCCTGGCCGATGCCGCCGTCGG
>JAYUFP010000393.1:0-5741 GCA_043738665.1 Isosphaeraceae bacterium | reverse complement strand
CCATGGGTTTATCCTTTGAATCCGTCGGCGGGCGGTCAGCCGTCTCGGGCATTGGTGGATCTCGGCGCGGACTTCAGCGCTCGTTTCCGAAAGCTGAGCAAATTTCAAGCCAAACGTTGTGCGTTCGTGAATCGCAGCGAATCTTGAATACCCTGGCGATCGGGTCTCCGTTCGTGGAGCGGCCTTCCACGCGTAACGCCCGGGCGTGAAAGGCTTGAAGTTAGATCGGTTGACGCGCGGATGGTTCCCTTTCACATGTGTCAGTTCGATCCAGGGGCCTTGGAGCTTCAGCACGGACCGCCGGCACGTAGCCCGAGGCGCCGAGACCGGCGAGGAAATCGCGTCGTTTCATGGGATGGCTCGTCTGAAGCGATCGAGATCCGGGTCAAATTCCTCAGGACCCGTTCCCGACTTTCGTCCCGGCAGGAAAGAGGTCCGAAACTGTGAGGCGGCCGACCTCCCTGCCGTCGAGGATGATGGGGAAATCCTGGCCGTCCGAATGAATCGCTCGCTCTTGATAGAGGGCCTGGTTCTTGCGGCCGAGCTGGTTTTGATAGACTTCCACACGTCGGTGTATGACGTCCAGAACCCAGTAGACAGGCACCCCGACTTCCGCGTAACGCCTGAGTTTCACCCCGCGGTCGGCACTCTCGGTCGTATGACAAACCTCGGCAAGAAGTGCCAGGTCCGACAAGCGAGGAGGAAGGTTTCCGTAAGCGCCTCTCCCGCCTCTCGCGATCGCGAGATCCGGTTCGGGCAAGGAGTGCTTGCCGTGCCGAGTCGATTTCTCTTCGCGAACGTGATAAGAATCGCCGACGACCTTTCGGAGCAGATCGCCCGTCTGACCCACGACAAAATTGTGCGGCTCGCCTTTCGTCATCAGAAAAAGCGTCCCATTCCAGAGTTCGAAATCCGCATCGGGCAAGATCCCGGCATCGAGCATTTTGAAGACTTGTTCGCCGGTGAGGCGGTAGCGCACTCGTCCCGAGTCCTTGCTCGCGGCGGTCTTCGTCTTCTCGCCGGTGGACATGGCGGATTCCTTATGAATGAGACACGCGTGAATCCCACGGGAGGCCGTGTCACAGCGCTCTTGCTAAGTCGCTCAAACGGAAAGGCGGAGAACGGGTATCCATCTAGCTTATTCGCCGTTCGGCGGCGGGTCAACGCGATCCACCCAGGCCAGGACGAGCCTTCGGACCAGGGCTTCGTCGGTCTTTCCCTCACATTCGGCCGACGATCCCGCGTGGACTTCCGACAGCCCCGCGGCCCTCATTTCGGGCAGGTCGTCGAGGCCTAGACTCCCTCCCCCGAGGATCGTGATCCGCCCTGTGGCCCTGGAAACCAGCTTTGCGAGGAGCGCAGCGCCTTCGCGAGCGGTTGGAGCCTGGCCGGAGGTCAACACCCGATCGAGCTTCAAGGCGATCAACGTTTCGAGGGCCTCGAAGGGGTCGGGGACGAGGTCAAAGGCCTTGTGGAACGTGACGCTCAGCGGCCCCGCGGCCTCAACGAGCGTCTCCGTCCGTTTCCGATCGATGGTTCCGTCGGCGCGAAGGACGCCGAGGACGACCCCCAATGCTCCGCACGTTCGCGAGCGCGCGACGTCGGACGACATTCTGGCGAACTCGTCGCGATCGTAGACGAAATTTCCGGGCCGGGGCCGGATCAGGACATGGACTGGAATCGTCAGCTCGCGACAGGCACGCGCGACCTCCGCGTACCCGGGCGTCACTCCGCCGACGGCACGGTGCGCGCAGATCTCGACGCGATCCGCCCCGCCTTTCCATGCGGAAAGCGCCCCGTCGGCGGATTCCACGCAAATCTCGACGGCTTTTTTCAAGCGATCCTCCAACTCCGACGACCAGTCACTTCAACGCGAAAACCTACCATGAACGGCATGATCGTCGAGGTTCACGGACACCCGGATTCGTGGAAACGAAGAAAATCGGGGCCGGGGCGAACGAGGTTGTCGCTACCTTGAAATAGAGGGTTTCGATCGCGAAGTTCCTCGAAGACGACCCGGAAACGGGGGGTCGGCGAGGATGATCGGAAAGTGAAGGTTGGGTCGGAGCGGTCCGACCCTGAAAAAAGCACAAGCCTCAACGGGTCGCAACGACCCAAGCTCGACGTGAAACGTCGCCGGGCCTGCCAGATTGGGATTCGAAAGGTCTCCCAGCGCGACTGGCCATAGTGCCTACGCGCCGTGCCCGATCGTCGCCGAGACATACGGCTCACATTCGGTCGGAATATCGGTCGTTACACCTGTCTCGACAAAGAGACGGTGAGTGTTCGTTGTACGCCGTCATCAATTTGGCGGCTTCGGGATCATTTTCGGAGTGTGAGCATGACGCCGACATCGACAACCCTCCCGGTGAATCATGTCGGCGGGGCTCGTTACCAGATGCTTGACATCTGGCGAGGGGTCGTCTGCCTGGTCGTGGTGCTGGAACATGCGGGGGTCGTGCTCTGGTCGGGCCTCTATGAAGCCTCGGGCTGGCCGGCTTGGTTTCAACAGAAGGCGGTCTGGCTGCTGACTTTGAATTGCGGCACGCCTTTGTTCTTCGTGATGAGCGGATACTGCATCGCGGCGAGCCTGGAATCGCTCCGCCGCAAGGGGGGAACTCCGCTCACCTTCCTCAGTCGCCGGTTCTGGCGGATCGTGCCCACTTACTGGGCGGCGCTCTTGTTCTTCTTCCTGGTCGTGGCCTGGCTCGACCGACTCGGCTTCAATCGCCTTCACGACAACCCGTACGGGTTGTCTCTGGTCTCGCCGGAAACGCTCAATAACGCGCAATGGTTCGGCAACCTCACACTGATCGAGACCTGGCGGCCGCACCTCTTCGGAGGGGCGTCGAGCGTGTTCACGAGAGTCGCCTGGTCGCTCTGCTACCAGGAACAATTTTACGTAATCTGCGTACTCGCACTCTGGCTCGCACCGGCGCGGGTCGATCGGTTTCTCGCCGTCGCGACCGTGCTCATCGGCTCGGTCCGGATCATGGCCTGGGATTCCGGGGGCGTCGAACAGATTTTCTCGGGGACGTTTCCTTACCTCTGGCACGAGTTCGCGGTGGGCCTGGCGGTGTACTGGAGGCTGAACCGCCCGACCAGCTCTCGGGAAAGGCGACTGCTCGAAGCCGGCCTTGTCGCACTCGCGTTCGTCGGCTACCGATCCGAATTCACGTCGACCTTCGCCGCGGCCGTCTTCGGACTTGTCCTGATTTTCATGCACCGCTGGGACCACGTCGCGGGATCACTCCGAATCCTCGCGCCCGTGAAGTCTTGCGGCAAGCGAAGCTTCAGCATTTACCTTGTCCACCTTCCCGTGGCGTCGGTCATGAGCGCCGTCCTTTGCGACCTCGGTTTTACGAGCCTCGGCGTCAGGGCGTTCCTCGTCTTTCCGGTCGCCGCGGCGGCCTCGGTCTGCGTGGGGTGGGTGTTCCATCGCGGCGTGGAATCCCATTTCCTCGGTCAGCCCCCGTTCCTGGCCCCACGGACCTCGACCATCAGCGCGGGCCGCGCGATCGCCGTCTAATCGGTCCCGTTTTCCGCGGGATGACACTCTCGATCGTCTTTCCGACGCGAGTCACCAATCGTCGAGGAAGACCGCGGATCAGGGGGAAGGTGCGGCAACCGCCGCGATCGACCGGGCGAGGTCGATCAACTCGGCGTGTTCGAGATTCGCAACAAGGGCGACGGCGCAGTTGCGGTCGGGCAGCATGTAAAGCATCGCCGTGACCCCGTGCATCCGGCCGGCGTGCCAGACCTCATCTCTTCCTTGATGGCGACTCAGGCTCCAGCCCAGGCCGTAGTCGACGTCCTCGCCGTCTCGCGTTTTTTGCTTCGAGAACATCGTCTTGCGAGTTTCGCTTTTCAGCAACTTCCCCGATTCAAGCGCGAGTGCGAACCTTGCGAGATCCTCGACCGTCCCGCAGAAGCCCGCGCCCGGGATTTTGTTGGTCGGGTCGATCGGCCTGACGTTCACGATCGTGCCGTCGCGGCCTTTGATATAACCCCGGGCGCGAAGGGGGATCAAGGCCTCGAGGTCGTCGACGCGTGCGGTCGTCATCCTGGCGGGCCGAAAGATCTCGGCGTCGATCTGGTCGATGAACGCATTGCCCGACGCGCCTTCCACCACCGCCCCGAGCAAGTTGTAGCCGTACGTACTGTAGACGTGTTTCGTCCCCGGTTCACAGACCAACGGATCGTTCGCGAAGATCGACAGTCCGTCGCTCACCCGATCGTAGTGGCGGGTGCTCTCGCGTTCGTCGCCCTGGTAATGGCGAATCCCGCCGAGATGCCCGAGGAGCAGCCGGGAATTCACGGGCCACGGCTTCACCGGGAAGCCAGGGACGTAGGACTGCACGGGTGAATCGAGGTCGAGCTTGCCGCGTTCGACGAGTTGGAGCGCGGCGACCGCCGTGATCGGCTTGGAGATCGACGCCCAACGGTAGACCGTCTCCGCACGCGCCGCGACGTGGCTCTCGACGTCCGCCAGGCCGTACCCCCTCGACCACCGCAACCCGCCCCCATACACGACGGCGACCGACAGCCCCGGGATCTTCTGTTTGGCCATCTCCGCGGAAATCTGCCGGTGTGCGGAGTAGACCCAGAACGGAAGCGGCGCGGCCTTCCACAGCGAGGGACCCAGAATGGCCAGGGCCACCGCAAGCAAGACAAGGACGTAGCGCCGCGTCCGGACGCGAGCGTCGAGTGGAGCGCGAACTCGGGTCATCGATCGTGTCAAGTCGCGAAGAAATGCCGGGGGGTTCGGCGCTCGGTCGAACCGGAGTACGTCGCAAACCGTTCGCGACGGCCACCAGCCGACTGTAGCATCCGCGATCGGCCTTGGGTAGAACGTCGTTCGCTCGAAGAACTTCCCACTCCATCCTGCGGGAACCGCAGGTTAAAGGGCGATCCTCCATGTCAAAACCATCCGCCGCGATGCGTTCCATCGCTGTCCTGGTCCTGGGACTGACGATTCCCGCGATCCCGGTAATAGGTCAGGTGGAACCCGGCAAACCCGCCGAGGACATCCGTGAGTTGAAGCTCCGCGACTGGCAGCCCCGCACCATGATCGCGACCAAGACGACGACCGTGGGAAAGCCCGCCTTCCCCGTCGTGGACGTTCACAACCACCTGGGAGGAGGCGCGGCGACGCTCACGCCGGACCGCGTGAAGCGCTACCTTGAGGAGATGGACACCGCGGGGGTCCGCGCGGTCGTGAACCTCGACGGCGGCTGGGACGGCCGGCTCAAAGAGACGATCGCCGCGCTCGACAACGCCCACCCCGGCCGCTTTCTGACCTATGCCTTGATCGACTTCGAAGGAATCGACGAGCCCGGCTGGTCCGACCGCGAGGCGAAGCGGCTCGAAGAGGGGTTCAAGGCCGGGGCCAAGGGGCTTAAGTTCCACAAGACTTTTGGGCTCACCTACCGCTACAAGGACGGCCGCCACGTCCCCGTCGACGACCCAAAACTCGACCCGATCTGGAAGGTCTGTGCCAAGTACAAGCGTCCCGTCGAGATCCACACCGGCGATCCCGGCGCGTTCTTCACGCCGTTGGACCGGAACAACGAGCGCTGGCACGAGCTGAACGAACACCCCGACTGGCTCTTCGCCGACCCCAAGTTCCCCCGCCGTGACGAGCTCCACGCCCAGCGCAACCGCGCCATCGCCCGCAACCCCGGAACGACCTTCATCTGCGCCCACTTCGCCAACGACGGCGAAGACCTCGCCGCCGTCGG
>JAYUFP010000392.1:0-5750 GCA_043738665.1 Isosphaeraceae bacterium | reverse complement strand
TGGACCCAGCGTTTTGGCGACCGACATGGGATTGGTCGTTTCGGGAATGCTGGGTCCAGACCCAGCCTACGAAAGCCGACCGGAATACAACGTGAAATAGGGAAATTATTCCCGGACTGTTCCTTAGCCTTATTATGGAAACCTTCCGACTTGACGACCTCAGCGACGAATTAATCTTATGAGCGACTTCGCCGATAAAATCCTTGGGTTCGTGAACCGGACGGATTACGCGCCGATCACGCTTAAGGCGATGTCGCGACGGTTCGAAGTCGCGGACGAGGAATACCCTGAATTCCGATCGGTCGTCAAATCGCTGATCAAGGAGGGCAAGCTCGCCCTCGCGAAAGACAAGACGTTAATCAAGCCGTCGGCGGAACTCGCGGCCGGGGCGATCATCGGCGTGTTCCGCCGATCTTCAAAGGGATTTGGCTTCGTTCGGCCACATAAGTCTCGCGAAAAGACCGACCAAATCTTCATTCCCGTGAACGCTGGGAAAGACGCGTCGAGCGGCGACGAGGTCGTCGTCCGGATCGTCAAGAAACCCAAAGGCCCCGGGTTTAGCGCCGAAGGCAAGATCGTCCAGGTGCTCGCGCGCGCCTCGGGCATCTTCGTGGGGACCTACTTCGAGAGCGGCGGCTCGGGCTACGTCAAGGTCGATGGCACGACATTCAAGGAGCCGATTTACCTCGGCGACCCCGGTGCCAAAGGGGCGAAACCCGGCGACAAGGTCGCGCTCGAGATGGTTCGCTACCCCACGCCTTACGAAGAAGGCGAAGGCGTCCTGACCGAAGTCCTCGGCCCCCGCGGTCAACCGGGAGTCGACACCCTCTCCGTCATCCGCGCCTTCAATATCCCTGACGTGTTCGACGAATCCGTGCTCGACGAGGCACGCGACCAGGCTCGCCACTTCCATGAGGACAACGTCGAAGGCCGTCTCGACCTCCGCGACGTCCTGACCGTGACCATCGACCCCGCCACCGCGCGCGACTTCGACGACGCCATCAGCCTCTCCCGCGACGAAAAGGGCTACTGGTCGCTCGGTGTCCATATTGCGGACGTCAGCCATTTCGTGAAGCCGGGCTCCGCGCTCGACAAGTCCGCGAGACTGCGGGGGACGAGTGTTTACCTCCCCGATCGCGTCATTCCGATGCTCCCCGAGGTGATCTCGAACAGCCTGGCAAGCCTTCAGGCCGGCAAGACCCGCTACACGATGAGCGCGCTCCTTGAATTCAGCCCGGAAGGAATCCGCACCGACTCGAAATTCAGCCGCACCGCGATCCGAGTCGACCACCGGTTCTCCTACGAGCGCGCGTACGAGGTCATGATGAAGCCCGAGGAAACGCACGAAGGCGTTTCCCCGGAAGTCGCGGCGTTGATCGGGAGTATGCTCCAACTGGCGATGACCCTCCGGAGGCGACGGTTCGAGCGCGGGGCTCTCGAACTGAATATGCCCGAGATCCAGATCGACCTGGGAGAGCAGGGGGAGGTCGTCGGCGCCCACCTCGCCGTCAACGACGAGAGCCATCAGGTCATCGAAGACTTCATGCTCGCCGCCAACGAGGCCGTCGCCACTTACCTTTCGGAAAAGAACGCGGGGTTCCTTCGCCGCGGCCATGCCGACCCCGAGCCGAAGAAGCTCGAAGAATTCGCCGAGTTCGTGCGCTCGCTCGGTTTTACTCTCGACCTGCCCCAGAGCCGGTTCGAACTCCAGCGCCTGCTCGCCGACACGATCGGCAAGCCCGAAGCGCCCGCGGTCCACTACGCCCTCTTACGAAGTTTCAAACAGGCGACCTACACGCCCGAACCCGAGGGCCATTACGCACTCGCGAGCGACAACTATTGCCACTTCACGTCGCCGATCCGTCGCTATCCCGACCTCCAGGTCCATCGACAGCTCGGTGCCCTGATCGATGGCAAGAAGCCAAAGAGCGACTTCGACGAGCTGATGGTCCTGGCCGAGCATTGCAACCGCACCGAACGCCGCGCCGAGGCCGCCGAACGCGAGATCATTAAGATCAAGCTCTTGACGTATCTCGAAACGCGGGTGGGGGAAGTGTTCCACGCGGTGATCATCGCCGTCGAGGATTTCGGGGTCTTCTGCCGGCTCGTCGAACTCCCCGCCGAGGGCCTGGTCCACGTCACCAGCCTGGCGAACGACTACTATTATCTCGAATCCGAGACGCATACACTGATCGGTAGACGCTCCGGACGCCGGCACCGGCTCGGAGATAAGGTCGAAGTCAAGATCGTCCGCGTTGACGTCGACCGCCGCGAGCTCGACCTGATCTTTGCCCAGGACGCCCCCGAGCCTACCGCGGCCGACGAGGAGGATGCGATTCTCGCCGCGGTCCGCGCCAACCCGCGGAGCGGTCAGCGGCGAACCCAGCCCGCGTCAACCGATCGAGCCGCGCCGCCGAAACGCGACCCGAAGGTCGGTCGAGAGAAGGGCAAGGCCAAGAAGGCCAAGAAGGCGAAGCGCGGGAAGAAATAGGCGAGGGTGCTCGCGAAATTGTCGATCGACGAGATCCGTCTCATTAATAAACGAACACTTTGATTTCAAGAGATCCCATGACAAGCCATCGCAGTGAGTCCTCCGAATCGCCGACAGGCCAGCATTCGTTTCCGGACCACCTTCCCCCGCTGGCCGATCTCCCTCCAGTGGAAGCCCCCTCAGCGAGTTTCATCGTTCAGCTTTTCGTGATTCCCGCCGTGATCGTGCTGGTAGTGATCTGCGTGTGGCTCCTGTTCGGCAAGCTCGCGGGTGGCGAGCGAGACGCGATGGAGTACGTCCGCCTGATGCGGGCGTCCTCCACGAACTTCCGCGCGGCCAATCGCGCGGCGTTCGAACTCGCCAGCCTGCTCCAGAACGACCCGAAGCTCGCGTCTGACCCCAAGCTGCTGGCCGAGCTGACCGACCTTTTGGAACACGAGCTCGACCAGGTCGAGAACCCGGAGATGGCGCAGTACGTGGCGCTCGCCCTGGGCCGTTTCAACACCCTCGACGCCACGTCGGTCACCGGGCAGAAGGTCGACCCCGTCTCCGCGCTCGACCGGGCGCTTGACGCGAAATATGCCGCGGGCATCCGGATGGCCGCCGCGGCGAGCCTTGCGAAGCACGCCGCTCGCCTTCAAGGCAAGTTCGAGGACTCCCGCGCCGTCGAAGCCTTGACCAAAACCAGCGAGGCCGACGACTCTGAGATCCGCCAGATGGCGGTTTATGCCCTGGGATTCTTCGGCGGCGATTCCGCCGTCGCGACGCTTCGCGCCAAGCTCAACGACGCCGATCGGTTCGTTCGGTACAACGCCGCCGTCGCACTCGCGCGGAAAGGCGACCTCGCGGCAAAGGGCGCTCTTGCCGAGATGCTTTCGTCCCAATCGCTCGACAAGCTGATCACGCTCGAATCGGCGACCGAGAAGCAGGCCAAGATCGAGTCGATCGAGCTGGAGGCCCTGAACGCCCTCCAAGACGCGACCCGGGACGGCAAGACCGAACTCGCCGCCGCGCTCAAACCCGAGTTGACCGCGCTGACCGCCTCGGGACTCGTCAGTGTGCGGAATCACGCCCAGTCGCTTCTTAACAAGGTTCCGACGGCTCAGAAAACGAAGTGACCTCATGCCATGACGCCGCCAGTCGGCTTTCGACGCGGATCGCGATGGTCGGTCCTTGCTCGTCCGCACATGCCTCCGGCTGAACTTCGTGCTAGGCTGAAGCAGATATCATTCGGGGAGCAAAAGATCAGCACTTCATCGCGGCCCGGAACGACCTTCTTCGTGTGATGGTCAGCGTCGGCGGAGGCAAAGGCGCATCCCGATCATGTTCGCTTTAGATTCCTTCGACCGACTTGACCGGCATCAAACCTGTCGTGATCGAGGAATCCCCACGGTCTCCGTGCTGTTGGGACCGGTCGCCACAGGGACGAGCGAAGGACGGCGTTGGGCTCAAAGACGGGGTCGGTGCGTGGTCGAAGTCATCGACCCTCGACGCGAGTCCGCGGCGGAGATCTGGGTATCCCGACTCGTCGCTCAGCGCGACCTTGTCCAGGACGTCATCTTCCGGCTCGCCCAGCACCTTGGAAAGCCCGCCGATGAGCTCGGCGCTCGAATCCGGCGGATGACCGCGGTGGAATTGGGCCTCTTCATCGATGAAGTCCTTCCCGGTTTGGGAAATGAAAGAGCCGAGGCGACCTGTCGTTGGATTCTGGAACGAGCCGTCGCGGGGGATCTCTTCACAGCGCCGGGCTTCGCGGCGACGCTTTCAAATCGTCTCGGCGAGCGCGCCCTGGTCGTCCTTGGGGATTTGATCCCGAGGGAGACTTGTCCCGTTTTGCTCGCGACGTGTGGACCTGAACGGCCTGGAGCGACAACCCTGATCGAGGAAATCGCGAGGGCGCTGGCCCACCTTGTCGTTGCTCAACCGCGACTGCCAACCATCCTGGCCGTCGAGGCGGCTGACCTGGCTGCCTATCTGAGCCGGGGTTCCGAGTCGCGAGAGAAGGCGCTGATCCGTTCCGGGGTCGTCCCGCTCAAGACTCTCGAAGAGGATGCGAACGTCCGGAGACTGGAGATCCCCGACGCGGGATCGATCCGGATACCCTCGGATGACGGTGCGACGCCGGAACCGGCCGATCATTTCCTTGAAAGCGGATCGGCCCTGAGCGATCCTGAAGAGTCGGAAATCGGCGATCGTTCCCGGAGCGAGGCCGAGCGGTTCCTGTTCGCAAGGCTCTCGGCGCTGCCGGCAACGACCGGGTTGTTCGAGCAGAATTCGACTCTCGACATCCCATTCGGCCCCGGAAGGACGATGGAAGTCGACCTCGTCTCCCGCAGCCTCGGGCTCGTGATCGAGATCGACGGCTTTTACCACTTTCAGAACGAAGACGCCTATCGCCGCGACCGTCGCAAGGACTTTTTGCTCCAGGACCGGGGCTACCTGGTGGTTCGAGTCCTGGCCGAGGACGTTGTCCGCCGCCTGGAAGACGTCCTGGACCAGATCGTCAAAGCGGTCGCCTCGCGCCGCAATCACTCCAACTCTCCGAATCGAGATGTCGTCCTATGAACCAACCTGCTGAATTGTCGCCCGTCACGATCTTTGCCCTCGCTCGGCTGCTCACCGGGTCTGAGAAGGGTGAAAGCGTGGAGAAGCTGGGCAAGGATCTCGCGCCACTCGTCAGACACCGCTGGGAGGGCCGCGATTGGACGGAGCGCCTGACAGGCACCTTGAACGAACTGGAAACGACAGGTGCCGTCAGCCGGATCAAGGCGCGCAAGACATCGAAGCTGACGCTGACCGCCGAAGGGCGCGCATTGGTGTTCAAGGCACTTGGCTTTAGTGAGACGCCCGCGAAATTGACGTGGGCGAAGCTCAAGGCGACCTTTCTGCCCGCCCTTGCCCTGGGCCGGCCCAGTTCTGGCGGCGTTGACCTCAAGGCGGAAATCCTGCGGACGCAATTCGGGCTCGGCCTCGGCGACCGGCCCAAGCTGAAGGACGCGACCGCGGCGGTCGCCGCGAAGCTCATGAGCCTGGAGCCGGGCCAGAAATTCGACGCTGACACCATCCTCAGAAAACTGCTCCACGACAAGGGAATCCTGATCCCGGCGCGTGAAAAACCGAACCCGACGAACATCGGCAACGCGCTCTTCCGCAAAGAACTGGGTGACCCATCGGCGAAAAAACCGCTCGACCTGATCGTGATCCGCAGCGTCCAAGCGCAGAACAACAAGAAGGCCGAGCTGTCCGACGCCGTCCTCCG
>JAYUFP010000391.1:0-5751 GCA_043738665.1 Isosphaeraceae bacterium | reverse complement strand
AGACGACCTTGGTCTTTTCGAGGTCGCCCCCTGACTTAAGCGGACAACGGAAGTAGGGGTGAATTCCGAACCCGTATGGGAGATCGTTTTCGGTGGGATTCGAGATGGTGACGGTCATCGTCAGTTTCCGTCCGGAGAGACCGTAACGGATCGTGATGGCGGCGTCGGTCGGCCAGTGGTCGCGCACTTCGGGAGAATTCTTCGAGATCTGGTAGTGACCGGTGATCGAGGCTTCACCTCCGTCGGTGGACTGCGCCACGACGTCCCAGGGGGCGCTGATGGCGAACCCGTGGATCGCGTTGGATCCATTGGTGATCGGTAATGAGTACGTCTTTCCCTTGAACGTGAACGACCCGTCCTTCACTCGGTTGGGGAACGGAAAGAGTACAGGGATTCCGTTCCGGCCCGCGGACCGGGGGTTTTCCGCGAAGTCGGGAAAGGCGTCGATGATCGGAAGCATCTCCTTACCGACGGGGAGACGGAGGTCGAACAGGTTGAAGCCGTAGGAAGGAAGGACGGAGGCCGAGGCCTTTGAGGTGTCGTCGTGGAGAGTATAAACAGTCCGGCCCCCGCGGGTCTCGGTCGTGATGCGATGCGCCATGGTTGCGTCTCCCTTTCCTGGAAAGATCGAGTTCCTCGCGTCCCACCCATCTCATCGTGACGACGCGCTGATTGCAAATGGCTCCCGCCCTCGTAAGATCGGTTTCTTCACGATCCCGACCCGCGACGACCAGGACGCCCTCCATGCCGACTTTCCCAGCCCCCGTGTTGATCGAGTTCGTCACCGACCTGTTTCGTAAAGCCGGCGTACCCGACCGCGACGCACGGATCGTTTCCGAAAGCCTCGTCGGATCGAACCTCCGAGGGCACGACTCCCACGGCGTGATGCGCGTCCCCCAGTACGTCGGATTCCTCGAAAAGGGGGAATACAAGACGAACGTGGAAATGAAGATCGAGCACGAGTCGCCCGCCGTCATCGTCGCCGACGGGCAATGGGGCTTCGGCCAGGTCCAGGCCCATCGTCTGCTCGACCTGATCATCCCGAAGGCCAGGGCCGTCGGGCTGGCGGCCGGTTCCGCTCGCAACTTTGGCCATATCGGGCGACTCGGGGAATACGCCGAGAAAGCCGCCGAGCAAGGGCTGATCCTGATCGCCACAGTGAACAACTGCGGTGCCGGTCAGCGCGTGGCCCCTCCCGGCGGCGTCGCACCAAGGCTCGGCACGAACCCGCTCTGCGCGGCCGTTCCCACCGACGGCGAGCCGGTCGTCCTCGACTTCGGCACGAGTGTCGTCGCGGAAGGGAAAGTGCGCGTCCATCACATCAACAAGAGGCCGGTTCCCGACGGATGGCTTCTCGATTCCCAGGGTCACCCGACCAACGACCCGTCGGTCCTTTACCAGGAGCCTCTCGGGTCGATTCTGCCGATGGGAGGCGCGCAAGCCTATAAAGGGTTCGGGCTGGCGATGATTCTCGACGTGCTGAGTTCAGGGCTTTCGGGGGGCCGGGTCGCGCACCCGGGCGCTCCGCCCGCGAAGGGGAACAACGTACTCTTCATCGCCTTCGCGCCCGAACATTTCGCCGGCTCAGAGATCCTGCTCGGTGAATCGACCGGCCTCGTCAACTATCTCCGCGACACGCCGAGGGCTCCCGGTGTCGACCGGATCACCCTGCCTGGCGACCCGGAGCGGACCATGTTGGCGACCCGCTCCGTTCAGGGAATTCCGCTCGAGGCGGCTCACTGGGAGAAACTCGTCGAGCTGGCGGCACGCTTGGGAGGGTCGGCCCCTTCGCCTTCCCCCGCTTGAATCGAGGTTCAGAACGCCGAGCCCGAGAGGATTCTCACGTTCGCGTAAGCGGTGAACTCCGCGGTGCGGATAATCCCCTTGACGCCGTGCGATTGCTCTTTGAATTCGTGGTGGGGAACCTCGTCAACGTCGATGTCGCCGACGGTCTTGAGGATCTCTTGATACAATTTCGGGCTGAACTCGGTGATCTCCGAGGCGACGGTGATCGACTCGATGACGAGTTCATCGGCGACCGCGCGCAGAACGTCGAGGAACCTGGGGATTCCCATGATCAGCGTGAGGTCGATCACATGGGCGTCCGGTGGGAGCGGGTAAGCGGCGTCCACGATGAGAATCTCGTCCATGTGTCCGAGTTCCGCCAGAAGCGAGCAAATCGCCGGGTTGAGGATTCCACCTTTTTTCATCGGACAAGATCCTTAGTCGTACTTCCCGTGGACCACAATGGGACCCAGCAAGATCGTCCCGCGACGGACGGCGTGGAGAGGATTTCGTGAATTCTGAACGGTTCAGTATACCGGCTTCCCCGCGTCGCCTCCACACCAGGGCTGTTTCGTTTTGGGGGACCGAGATGCCCGATGCCCGATGATCAATCACCGAAGGAAGACTCAGGGAACTGCGGAAGCTCGCGGTCGCGTTTCTCGGTCATTGACCATCGGGCATGGGGCATGTTGAGAACTTTACATCGAAAATGAAACCTCCCCGGCGTCCACACCGACCAAGGTTTAAACGTGCCGCAACATCGCTCGACGACAGGCATGCGATCGCTCCGAAGACTGTTTGCGTTGCTGATCACTTGGTTCCCGGGAACGATCGGCCTGCCCGATTTAGGGACGGTTCACGCCCAATCCTCGCTCTTCGACCCCAAGTTCGATGAACTCCGCAAGGCCGCCACAGAGTGGGACCGACGTACCGGCCCCGACCGACAGGTTGTCGATGTCGTCTGTCTCGTTCCCGACGTCTCCACATTCTTGGAGGCGATCAAAGCCTGGGACAGCGGCCATTACTTCCCGATCCTGCTCGACGATGTCGAATACTCGTTCAAGTTCATCAGGGCCTTCCGACCGGCAAGGATCGTGAGGTTTCCGGGAAAAGGCAAAGCGGGTAACCCGGAGCGGCTCTGGCAGTCAGCCCTGAGTTCAATCGCCGAAACCCGGGACGGTCCAAAGATCGATTCGGCACCCGTTCTCCGGGGCGACGCGACGCCCAAATCCCTCGGACCGACCCCCCCGGGCGTGGTCCTCTCGCACCCGGATAGCCGATCGCTTGCCGGGGCGGTCGCCCTTGCCGCGGGCCGGTTTCAGCCGCTCTTGAAGTGGGAGACCTCACCGAAACGCTACGGTGATATCCCCACGCTCGCCGAGGCGAAGTCGTTCGCCTCGACGATCGAGACGCTTCTCAAAGGCCAGGGACTATCGTTCGACCGGCTCGGCGATGATTGCGACTTCGTGACCCTCGCAGGGGATTATCCCTATCGTTATGACGAGAAAGGACAGAATAACGCGTTCGACGACTTGATCCTCAGGTCTTCCGCCGATCAAAGCCGTTGGGGTTACGCGGGGCGTTTAACGGGAGAGCCTGTCGAAAGCCTCTATCGGGCCATGTGTTCCCTATTCTTGCGCCCCGATTCGACCGTGATGTTTAACACTTATGCGGACAGCGAACCACCCTGGTCACGGTTCGCAACGCTACCCGCGGCGAGACTTGGCCCACCGAATTCCGTAACACTTCGAGCCGGAGACCGCGCCGGCCTGGACGCCTGGCATCAACAGTTCGACCCGCTGAATCGCGCGGGACTGCTGCTTATCAACTCGTCGGGGGGCTCCATGACGTTCCGGATCGACGCCCAAGGAAATCACGCCCACACCTCGGACATTCCCGAATCCGGCTCGGTGGCCGTTCACATGATCCACAGTTTCTCGGCCGAGCAGCCCGAGAACCCCGACACGCTCGCCGGCCGCTGGCTGGCGAACGGGGCGTACATCTATTACGGATCGGTGAACGAACCCTACCTGGAGTCGTTCAGGACGCCCGCCCTTCTTGCGACGCTCCTCTCCGAGAACATGCCAATGGCCGCGGCCTGTCGCAAGACGCACGTCGAGGCCTTCGGCCAACCGTGGCGGCTCATGTACTTCGGCGACCCACTCTTCCGAACGAAGCCGGGACGTCCTCCCTCGCCGAGACTCGCCGTCTGGGAGCCGCTCGCGGGCTGGACATCTTATGCGGGAATGTCCAAGCTCGCCGCCGATGCCCCCGAACCTGAACGACTTGCCCGGGCGTTGAAGGCGGCGATCCAGCGCCTTCAGACGGGAACCGGTCCGAAGGATCGCTTCGATCCGACCGCGATCCTCGAAACTCTTGACCGACAGCGACTGACGCCCAAATTCCAACGAGTCTACGACGATTTACTCGTGGAAACCTGGCTCCGGGAGGGGCGGACCGCCGACCTGGTAGCCAGGATGACGAAGGTCGCCCGCCCGGCGAGAACGCCCGTGTTCCGGCGGCATCTTGAAACGGCGCAGATGGCCTTGCTGCAAAAAGCCTCCCGCGAACACGACTGCGTGGGGGCGTTCGCGCTCTGGTCCGAGGTCGTCCGCGCGCCGGGGTCGAGCGGGTTCGTCCGGACGTACACGGAGCGAACCGCAACTCTGTCGGAAGCGGGCGGGGCGCTCGATTCGTGGCGACTCCGAGTACAAGAAGCGGCGAAAGGCGGGGCTGATCCCGCCAATCAAGGGATTGTCGATTCCGAGTTGAAGCGGGTCGCGAAGTAGTCCCTTTCGTTCCGCTCAGGGTGCGGGCTTGGGCTCGAACTTTCTAAGAACCTGGGCGTTCTCCGCTTTCCAGACGAAGAGAACTCCGTCGGCTCCTCCCGCGGTGACCCGTGCGCCATCGTTGGACACCGCGACTCCGAAGACGTAATCCCCTTCGCCGTTGAAGGTGCGGAGGATACTGCCGTTGTCGGGGTTCCAAAACCGCACGAGCTTGTCTCCCGATGCGCCGGCGACCTGCGGTTTGCCGGGAATCCATCGAATCGCGGTGACCTGTTTGCCGGCGGCCTGGAGCGTGCGGAGCTGTTCGCCCGATTCGACATCCCAGAGCTTCAGGACATTGTCCGCACCACCGGTCACGATCTGTTTACCGTCGGACTTCCAGTCGAGGGCCAAAACATGGCTGGTGTGCCCTTCGAACGCGCGAAGCTCTTTGCCATCGGAAACGCGAGTCACCTTCATGAATTTATCCGCGCCCGCCGTCGCGAGCCGGGAGCCGTCGGGGCTGAATCGCAGTCCGAAGACCGTGTCGGAATGCAGTCCGTCGAGCGTGCGGACCGGAATTCCCTTACCGACTTCCCAGAGCCGGACCTCGCCGGAACGTGAGGGCTCTCCGGCCCCGGCCGCCAGCAGGGTTCCGTCCGGGTTGAAGTCGAGAGCGAGGACGCGAGAACGGTGCGGACCGAGCGTTCGCTGCTCGTTCCAGGTGCCTTCGTATTTCCAACGCTTCATCGTTTTGTCGGCGGAGCCCGAAAGAACTTCGCCTGAGCGCTCGACAAGGAGCGCGTTGACCGGTTGGATCGGCGTGTTCGGCGGTCCCGTGTGCCCGAAGGCGATCACCCCCTTGGCCGAGGCTTTTTTCCAGACCTTGACGCCCCCCTCCGCGCCCGCCGTGACGATCTGGTCACTCTTTTGACGCGGCGAGCCAAAGGCAACGGCATTCACCGCGCCGAGATGGCCGCGATAGACGACCTTGGTTTCACCGGTCTTCACGTCGATGAGCTTCGCGGTCTTGTCGGACGAACCCGTGAGAACCAGGTCGTCTTCCACCGGGTCGAACGCGAGCGCATTGATCGGAGCGTCGTGCGCATCGATCGTCTTGATCAGCGTTCCGTCGTCGAGTGACCAGCAGTAGAGCGTTCCGGATTCACCGGCCGCGACGACCCTTTTCTGTTCCGGG
>JAYUFP010000390.1:0-1799 GCA_043738665.1 Isosphaeraceae bacterium | reverse complement strand
GAGCAAAGGAACCGTCTCGTTCGGGATGGTTCGGCCGGGATGTGGGGAACATGTCGCGGCCTGCGTTGACGCCTGACGGGGAATGGACTAATGTGCCGACCCGTAAGCTCGGGAACTCCGCGGGACGGATTCTTTCGTCCCCCGGGGCGTCCCGTCGTCGCAGGGCAGGGAGGCCCACGATCGATGGCGATGATCACGGACGCATCCCTCGCGCTGGAATCCGACGCCGAGGGCCTCGCCTTCGCCCGCGAGGTGCTGCGGATCGAAGCCGAAGCGCTCGACCGCGTCCGGGAACGGCTCGGCGGTTCAATCACCCGCGCCGCCGACCTGGTTCACCGCTGCGCCGGGAGCGTGATCGTCACCGGAATGGGTAAGGCGGGGATCGTCGGCCAGAAGCTCGCGGCCACCCTCGCCTCGACGGGCACCCGCGCCTTCCCGCTCCACCCGGCCGAGGCCGTCCACGGCGACCTCGGCCGCATCCGCGCCGGGGATGTCGTCATCGCCCTTTCCCAGAGTGGTGAGACCGAAGAGGTTTTGCGGCTGGTCCCGGCCTTGCGACGCCTCAGCGCTTCCCTGATCGCGATCACCGAACGCGCGACCAGCTCGCTGGGGATGGCGGCCGACCTCTGCATCGCACTGGGCCCGATCGAGGAGGCGTGCCCGCTGGGCCTCGCACCTTCGGCGAGCACGACGGTGATCATGGCGGTGGGAGACGCGCTGGCACTCCTGGTCAGCCGGATGCGCGACTTCGGCGCCGAGGACTTCGCCCTCTTCCACCCGGCCGGGAGCCTGGGACGGAAATTGAGCCGGGTCGAGGACGTGATGCGGACGGGCCGTCAGCTTCGCCGCGCGTCGCCCTTGCAAACGGTCCGCGAAGTCCTGATCGGCCTGGCGGGTCCGCGAAGGCGCTCGGGGGCCGTCCTTGTCGAAGATACAGACGGTCGACTTCTTGGAATTTTTACAGACAGTGACCTCGCCAGACTATTCGAGCGTCGTCGCGAGGCGGAAATCGACCGTCCGATCGGCGAGGTGATGACCGAGAATCCCGTGAAAGTCGTGGTCGGTGACACACTGTCGGAAGCCGTCGAGGCGATGAAAGCCCGCAAAATCAGTGAGCTTCCCGTCGTCGACCGCGGCGGAAGGCTTGTCGGCCTCATCGACCTGACCGACGTGATCGGCATGGTGCCCGCGGATTTCGAGTTCGACGGTGAATAGCGGCGAGGCGTTTGCATGTGATTTGTCGGTTCGGTCACGACCCGAGGCTTTCTTGATGCCCCGAAGCGACGACGCCCCCCCCGACGCCGCCGAACTGGCCGCACGCTGCGGCCCGATCGCGTTGCTGTTGATGGACGTTGATGGCGTGCTCACCGACGGCCGAATCATTATAGACGACCTCGGCGTCGAGTCGAAGAACTTTCATGTCCGCGACGGTTTCGCCATCTCCCTCTGGCGGAAAGCGGGAAAGCATGCCGCGATCCTGTCGGGACGCAAGGCCAAGGCGGTCGAACTCCGCGCCGCCGAACTCGGCATCACGCCGGTGATCCAGGGGCATCCGTCGAAGGCCGCGCCGTTTCGGGTCTTGCTCAGGGAACTCGGGCTGAATCCCGAGCAAGTCTGTTATATCGGCGACGACCTTCCCGACATTCCCGTGCTCGCCGCCGTGGGCCTCGCCGCCTGCCCGTCCGACGCCGCCGACGAAGTCCGCATGGTCGTTCACGTCGTCACAAAGGCGAAAGGCGGCGAGGGCGCGGTCCGAGAGGTTGTTGAGATGTTATTGAAAGGCCAGGGGGAATGGGAAC
>JAYUFP010000389.1:0-1800 GCA_043738665.1 Isosphaeraceae bacterium | reverse complement strand
CGCTTTCGAGGTCGATCGAAGCGGGACCAAGCTCCCGCACTCCAAAGACCCGAAAGTCGGGAGACAACGCCCGGCCTGGTCGTTAATCGTTCGCTGAGTGCATCCGCCGGAATCCGTTGGCGCACCCAATCGCCCCGTCCCGACCGGCTTGGCCTTGACGTCACGACGTTCAGACGGCGGAATAGGGAGGTGAACTGCCGCCCGGGGTCATGAACGAGGCGTCATGAAGACCGCCGCGATGTTCGGCCGTGTGGCCGAGACGGACCGGACGTTTTCCAGACGCGGCGGAGACTGGGTCGGCAAGTGCCTCATCTGCAACGGGCCGATCGCCTTCGACGCGAAGACGGGAGAGGGTGCGACCCTCGAACACATTCGCGCCCGGGGGCGAGGGGGAAATGAGGACGCCGAGAATCTCGGCATCGTTCACGCCCGTTGCAATCATGAGAAAGGTCGGCGTTGGGACCCGAGGCGGAAGCGTCCCGAAGCCGAGTACGACGCGTTCATCGCCCGCCTCCTCGACCGTCGTCGGGAGCGCTGGCGAGGCCCGAATCCGTCGAACCTGCCGGAACGGGAAACGCCGACCGACGCGAATCTACAAATTGACTGACGGACTGGTTTTAGGAGCGTGATCGATGGGCCGAGGTGATAAGCGGACGAAAAAGGGCAAGATCTTCAAGAAGAGCTTCGGAAAGTCCCGGCCCAAGGCCGTGACGACCACGACGAAACCCGTCGCCGAGAAGACCGCCGCGAGCTGATCCGAGGGCGTCGAACTCATCGCGGGGTTCGCGTAAAGGCGGACCCCGCGGCGGTGAACGCTCACACTCTCGCCAAGCATCGCCGTTCGCGCGGCGATCCCAATTCGAAGATCCGTTCCAGGTCGTCGGCGAAGTGGCTCGCCGAAGGATGACGACGGAGAGGTTCCCTTGCCGTCGCCCGCAGAATGACCTCCTCAAGGCGCTGAGGAATCTCCGGCCACAAGTCGGACGGTTTGCGCGGAATCGCGGTCGTCAGGTACACCGCCCAGAGTGCCCGCGCGAGATCGGGGGGCACGACCAGGGGAGGGGCGAGTGTGATGGCTTCGAAGAGCGTCACGCCGAGGGCGTAGACGTCGCCCCGGACCTCGTCGGCCGGTCGTCTCAACAGGCGTTCCGGCGCCATGTAGAGAGGGGATCCCGCACCGTCGCGGAGTTGAGCCGGGGTCGCGACGTCGAGGTCGCGCCCGAGTCCGAAATCGCAGAGGAAAACCCCCTCGCGGTGGTCGTTCCTCATCAGGATATTGCCAGGCTTGATGTCGCGGTGGGCAATCCCCTCTTGATGGGCTTCCGCCGTGGCGCGGGCCACCTTGGCGATGACTCCGACGATTTCACGAGCGTAGTCCTCTTCCGAGGCGGATGCCAGGCGGTGGGAGCCCGGATATGGCCGGCCTTCCTCGTACGACTTCCTCTGGCCGATGATCGCGGCGAGCGTACAGCCTTCGATCAGCGGCATCGCCATGAAAACGGTCGCGTCGGTTTCGCCATATTCATAGGTCGGCAAGAGGGCAGGGTCGTCCATCCGTGCCCCGCGTTCGGCTTCGCGACGAAGTTGCGCCCTCCGGCGGTAGTCGCCTGCCGTGGAGTTAAGGACCTTGAGCGCAACCTCTTCGACAATCGGGTTGGTCTGCAAGGCGCGCCAGACGTCGGCCTGGCGTCCCCTGCCGATTCTTTCCAAGAGACGATAGCGGCCGATATAGATTCCGCTGCGGCAGATCGGACCGTCGGCGTCGAAGTACGAAGGCACCGCCGCGGGCGAACGGACCGG
>JAYUFP010000388.1:0-1800 GCA_043738665.1 Isosphaeraceae bacterium | reverse complement strand
CCGCGAGCCTGCCGCGAACCTCTCGCACGAGCGAGGCAAGGTCCGCGGCAGGTGTCGTCGTCGCGGGAAGGCCAGCCTGGTCGGGTGTTTGGAGGGATACTCTCCGCTTTCTGAATCGAACACGTACAACGTAAATCGCCAAAGCCGATCCGAGCGCGATCAGGCAGCCCGCGAGGAGCCAGAAGACCCCGATTCCCCGATCCTCGAAGGCTTCCGGACCCGGGTTGGGCCGAGGTGGCACAAAAACGACGCTTGAGGTTTTCAAGAACGACCTCGACGGGCGGCGCGGTCGTTGAAGATGCGCGTCAACGGGCCGATCGGATCGAGTTCGGTGGGTAAGTCATAACCCGCCACGCCCGTGGCGGCACACCATTGCCGGAACGCCGCGCGTCGGTTCCGGGCTTCGCGGGCATAGTGCGCACGAACCTTGGGCGAGGCCGTATTCACCAGCCGGCCGACCCCGCTCTCGGAATCCTCGACGGTAATCAATCCCACATGAGAAAGAGCCTCCTCGCGCGAGTCGATCGCGCGTAAAGCGATCACCTCGTGGCGACGGGCCGCACGCCGCCAAACTCCCGGCGGCAACGGCTCCGTCGTTAAAAAATCGCTGAGGACGATGACGAGAGCACGCTTGGCCGAGCGTTTGAGTCGCACCAGTCCCGCGGTCACGTCGGATTTTCGAGAGGAAGTGGGCGTGGCCACCAGGGTGCGGATCAAACGGGCGAGGTGTCGGTCGCCGCTCGCGGGAACAACCTCGGCCTCGACATGATCGCTTACCAAGGCCAGCCCCACGCGATCACTGTTTTGCACCGTCGCCGTGGCCAGTAACGCCGCCGCCTGTGCCACGCGGTCGGCTTTCGAGCGGCCGGGCGGACCGAACCGCAGGCTGGCGGAGACATCCACGATCAACCAAACGGTCAGCGAGCGCTCTTCGACAAATCGCCGGACATAGGGCCGCCCTTGCCTGGCGGTCACGTTCCAGTCGAGATGGCGAACGTCGTCACCAGGCTCATAGGCGCGTAACTCGGCGAACGTCAGACCGACGCCCGGCCTTGCACCATGGTAAGCCCCGGACAGGGCCGATAAGGCTCCCGTCTTGACGCGAAACCGCATCCGACGCGCGCGCCTCACAATCGACGCGGCATCAACCTCAAGAGGAGGAGGAGTCGAACAAGAGCGGCGTTTGAACGGCCAGATCATTCGCGGTCGTTCTCAATCAATAAAGGCGACCAGGAGTCATGCCTCCGATGCAAGCTCAAAGCGTTCCGCCCGCGTCAACTCCTCAGGGTTCGCCCCGCCGGACGCGACCGGCCCGACGGTCCATCGCAGGCGAACTTCCCAACGCCGGCTCTCGTCCGCGGTCACGGCCCAGCGCGGCAAAACGACGGAACTCTGGTAGACGCATTCATATCCACTTTCGCTCTGACTCACCGTTTCCACGGGGAATGTCCAGAGATCGGCGGGACGCGACCAGTTCAAGTTCACTTTGAGGTTAAGCCACTCGTCGGAGAGAGAGATACTTTCCTGTTGATTCCGATCCAACCGCGCATCGAGCATCCCCGGGCGCTCGCCATAGTCGTCCGAATAATAGCGGTCGTCCGCGTGACCGGCCATCGCGGCGACATTGATCTCCACCGCGAACTGGAGCGGGACGTTCAGCGGCAAGTCTTCAAGCACGTAATGAACTTCGAGCGTCGGACTTCCCGCCGCCAGTTCGATCGTCTTGCGAATTCGGATCAGGTGGCCGTCGGCTCGACCCACACGGTCCATGCTCAGAACGACCTTCTCCGGGGTTCTCTG
>JAYUFP010000387.1:0-5767 GCA_043738665.1 Isosphaeraceae bacterium | reverse complement strand
TAACAAGGCCGATTATGAAGTGGCGGACGTGAGCGACGGCAATCTGCTGCTGATCCCATTCGTCCCGACGCTCCACACCCCGACCAACGAGCCCGCGGAAGCGTCTGAAAACGACGTCTGAGCGTCGATATCAGGGGTTACTGATGAATTTTCGGGCCTTCTCAAGGGGGTCGAGGTGGAAAGTGCGCCCTGACCGTTTGAAAGCGGTCGCGAGCTCCGGCACCCCAAAGAATCGAAGTTCGGGAGACCTTCGCCCGGCGCGGTCGTTCAGCGTCCGCCGCGTTCATCCGCCGGAATCCGTTGGCGGACCCGCTTGCGCTGTTGGTCTTGCGTCAATGAGTTGAGGAGACTAGGCTTATCTGATATTGACCGCGACGCCGGGGTGCCCGGGGTCGCGTTGTTTGCTTTCAGGGGATCTCGACGGGGACCGGCACTTTCACCGCGATTCAGCATCGAACCGCGGCAGGAGCGGCGGACCCGGCCCTCTTGTGCGGAAACCGCGGCCGCGACCGATCCAGCAACGCAGACGAGCCGGTTCGATCACCCACGGCTCAGGAAGTAGGAAGGCATGTCCAGCGATCGAATCCCCATGTCGAGGGACGGCTACGACAAGCTTAAAGCCCAGCTCGACAAGATGAAAAACGAGGACATGCCCCGGATCGCCGAGCAGATCGCCCAGGCCCGGGACTACGGAGACCTCTCCGAAAACGCCGAATACGACGCCGCCAGGGAAGCCCAGGGGATGCTCCAGGCGCGGATTAACGATCTCCAGGAAAAGCTCGCCCGGGCCATGATCGTCGACAAATCGACGTTGCCCACCGACCGCGTCGTCTTCGGCTCCAAGGTCAAAGTCCTCGACCTCGACCTCAAGGACGAAGAGGACTTCATCCTCGTGGGCCCCGGTGAAGAAGATTACGACCAGAACAAGATCCTGCTCACCAGCCCCATCGGCCAAGGGCTCGTCGGCAAGAAGATCGGCGACCTCGTCGAGATTGACGTCCCCCGCGGAAAGCTCCGGCTCAAGATCGTCGAAATCGGGCTCGAATAACGGTCGGCAGTCAATCCGACGCGATCCCCGCGGTCATCCACGACTCCGGCAACGGCGCCGTCAGTTCGATCGGGGCATGCAGGGTCGGATGTCGAAATCTCAGCATCCGAGCGTGTAACGCGATGCCGGCAGGAAACGGCCGGGTGGCTCCATACGTCGTGTCACCCAGGATCGGAATCCCCCGCGCCGCCGCCTGAGCACGAAGCTGGTGCGTCCGTCCCGTCACCGGCAAGAGCCTCAGCCGGACCGTTCCCGGAACTGAGCGGGGTTCCTCGAACACCTGCGTTTCCGCGGCGCGAGCCCCGGGAGTCCCTTCTTCAAGAACATGGACGACGCCTTTCGGGTCGCTCGACGGCGCGAGCCAGTTCATCCAGACAGTTTCGACCGGACCGGGCGTGGGACGCTGGTCCTCGCAAACCCCGACGTATTCCTTATCGACCTCACGACGGCCGAACTGGGCGGCGAGACGCCTGGCGGCCTTGTGGGTCTTGGCCCAGAGGATCACCCCGGAGACCGGTCGGTCGAGCCGATGGACCGTGCCCAGATAAACGTTCCCTATGGCATCGGGGTCGAGGTACGCCCGGACGTCATCCTCTAAAGCGGGCTCGCCTTTGAGGTTGCGTTGCGTGAGAAGTCCCGCGGGCTTGACGACTGCCAGGATCTGGGCGTCCTCGAAGAGCACGACAAGAGGTTGGGTCGGCATGGGGGAATCGTCCGACCGGTAGCATCGAATTGCGAGGGAGTTCGGGAATGACCGATGACCGATGACCAATGACCAATGACCAAAAGCACGCTCTGGTTCTTGAACGATGGCGTAGAGATTCCCGCATCGACTTACAATTTCGTCATCCCCATCCGTGATCCGTCATTTGGCCATTGGTCATCGGCCATTGGTCATCGGCCATCGGCCATTGGTCTTCGGTCATCTTCCGAACGATCTCACTGCCCCGAGAACGGGCTCTGTGTAGGCACCTGGGCGGGACGGCCCGTGGCTCCAGGAGCGCCGCCGACTTGTGGAATTGTTCCGAATCCCGGCTTGGTGGCGTCGCCGCCGGGGAGCGTGCCGAGAGTCGAACTACCCGGAGGGCCGTACGAATTGGGCGTCGGCGCACCGTAATTGTTGGTCGCGCCGGGAGCTGGCGTGCCGTAGGCGCTCGGGTTTCCGGTGGTTACGGCGGGGAGTCCGTCGGCCGGATTCGTATCGAGTCCGCTGTAGCTGATCGGCGGGGCCTGCCGCTGCTGGATGTCGAAAGGCCGGTGCGGCGGGACTTCCGAACGCGTGCTCCGGCAGCCCGTACCGAAGGCCAGGACCGTCGAAACCGTCATCGCACAACCCGTCAGAACCCGCAGTCGGGTGATCGAATGCCGTTCCATCGGCAAGACTCCTCATCCTCAGAGAACAAACCGTACGTTCATGCAACAAACGCGGAGGCCGCCGGGATGGGAGTCTAAGGTGCGGTGCAAGAAAGGGGGGAACGGCCGGTCATCTCCGACAACGTGGATGCGACCGGCTTAATCGAGCCGGGCATCCCGCCGGAGAGATCGGATGATAGCGAATTCGCCGGCCGGGTCAAGCCGACCGGCGAATCGAGGGCTCACTTGGCTGCGGCGAACCGTCTGGCGACTTCTTCCCAGTTGACCGTATTCCACCACGCGGCGATGTAGTCCGGACGCTTGTTCTGGTACTTGAGGTAATACGCGTGTTCCCAGACGTCGCAGCCGAGCACAGGGGTGCCGGAGGCATCCATCAACGGGTTGTCCTGGTTCGGGGTCGATGCTACCGAGAGCTTGCCACCCTTGGCGACGAGCCAGGCCCAGCCCGAGCCGAACCGCGTCGCGCCTGCCTTGGAGAACGCCTCTTTGAACGCCGCGAAACCGCCGAGGTCCGAGGTGATCGCTTGCGCGAGGGCGCCGGTCGGCTCGCCGCCGCCGCCCGCCTTCATGATCTGCCAGAACAACGAGTGGTTATAGTGACCGCCGCCGTTGTTCCGCACGGCCGCCCGCACGGCTTCGGGAACCGCGCCGATTTCGGCACAGATCTCTTCGATCGTCTTGGACTGCCAGTCGGGATGGTCCTTGAGCGCGGCGTTCAGGTTATTGACGTAAGCCGCTTGGTGTTTGTCGTGGTGGATCTCCATGGTCTTGGCGTCGATGTGCGGCTCCAAGGCCCCGAAGTCATACGGCAAGGGGGGCAGGGTGAACTCGGCCACGTTGTCGCTCCTTTTGAGAGTCACTCTTTGTCGAACGAGACCACCCGCGAAAGGCGTGGTGCTCCACCCGCGTAGGCTACCATAAGCCCGAGCGGGTCGGCAAATCTCTCGGGAGACGTGCGAAAGGGATGCCGGATGGATTATGGCCGATGGTCGATGACCAATGACCGATGACCGATGACGGCTGGTAAGGAACCGATGGCGGACGGCCGTGGGACTTGTTCGCCATCGGCCATCGGCCATCGACCATCGGCCATCGGCCATCGGTCATCGGTCATCGGTCATCGACCATCGATCATCCGCCATCGGTCATCGACCATCGGTCATAATCCATCCGGCATCGGCCATCGGTCATCGGTCATCCGCCATCGTCAAGCCCGCCCGCGTCCGGCGGCCCATTGCCTTGCCCAGTGTTGGACGGGAGTGTGAGTCGGTTTCGTGACGACCTCGTTCGCCGTCGTGGGAACAGTCGCCTGTTCGCGGCGGGCGCGGCGGCGTACGGCCGCCGCAGGCGCGGGCGTCGCGGGGGCGAGCCCTAATCCGTAGTTGAAAACCGGATTGCCGTCGGCCGAGGTGATGACGACATAAAGGGGCGATCGCGGGCGAAAGATCCGAATTCCGACCTGGTTCACGCCCGAAACCACGACGTTGCCGTAGGCATCCACGACCTGGATTCTCGTGCCGACCGCGGAGATCGCGTAGACCCCTGCCCGGGCGTTGCGGAACACGTAGAAATCGGCATCCGTCCCGCCGGGCAGCGACAGGTTCGGCAGATTCGCCTGCGAAATCACCCCGAGTTGCGTCGCCGTGGCGTACGTATTGTTCGAGGAGCCCCCGGAAGACGGCGGGGCCGGAACCCCTGTCGGCGAAGTCACGGCGTTCATCGAGAACGCGACGTGAAGCCCGTACGAGCCGACCGAGAAAGCGTCGCCCGTCGCCCCGGTCACGGCCACAAAGTATCGCTGGCCGGGCGTCACCCCCGAGTTGCGGGCCACCGCGTTCGTGTTGATGGCCCAGGAATTGGAGTGGGCGTCGATCAGGTTGACGTTGGAGTCGTACAGGCTGATCTTCGGGCTCAACATGCTATAGCCGTAACCCGCCGCGATCACCTGCAACGACCCGCTCGCCCCCGGGGGCGCGACCATGCTGAAAAACTCGGTGTCGCCCGGGGTGTAAAGAGACTCCCCGTTCAAGCTCGTGACCCCCGCGTTGCCGAGCATCGACGTGAGGTCGATCGCGGTTTCGAAACTGACGCCGTGTCCGCCCGCCTGGAAGACGTCGGGAGCCCGCGCCCCGTACATCGCCTGAACCCCCCCGACGTCTCCCGGCGAGACGCCGTTTCGAATCCCCTGGTAGCTCGGGTGCATCACCTCGGCGGTGCCGGAAACGTGGTCCAGCCCCAGCGAATGGCCGATCTCGTGGAGCATGACGCTATACAGGTCGTAGCCCGAGCCGATCCCGAAGTTCAGCGCCGTGTTGATTTCGACGTCCCCCGACGCGGTCGAGCCGTTGGGGGGCGGGAAGTACGTCTGGGCGAGGGTCGTCGTGTCGTTGGCGAAGTTGTAGCCGCCGAATCGGATGTCTCCGAACCGGGAGTCCCCCTGGGCAAGCCCCAGCGCATTTTGATCCTTGAACGAATCGGGCACGAGCGTGAAGTCGATGTTCGCGACCGATTCCCATGTGGCCAGGGCGCGCGCGATCTGAATTTCCCAGACCCCCGCGCCGAACTTCGCGTCGAAGACCGCGTGTAGATTATTGACGCCGTGGTCCCAGAAAACGCCGTCGGGGGCGATGCTGTAGGTCAGGTGAGTCGGGTCATTCCAGGTGAAGCCGCTCAGGGCGTAAGGCGTATTGGGTGCGGCCAAAAGCTCGCGCCGCTCCAGCGATTCCAAAGCCGCCGCGCCGGGTCGTGCCCGCCGGCTTTGCGGCTTGTTTCGACGGAGGGTACCGGTCCCGTTGAACCGACCGCCCAAGATTCTCTCGAACAGGCTGCGAAACATGTTGCGACTCCGGGAACGACTCAACGACCGACTTCATCCTCTGCGGGGCGAGGGCAGACCGCCCGCGGTTCGACCCGGGTTGCGCGCGGAGCGAACCGGGCCTCCACGCGGAGGTTCACGGACGCGCCTTCCTTAGCCAAACTCTCCCGGCCGCTCTTCGGGCGGGTCAGACCTGGGGGGAAGTCAAAGAAATGACCCCCTGTCTACGGCAACTCCGAAGAGCCTCCGTATACCGTCGGCGAGACGGTGTCCATCAAGCTGCTTGCATCCCTTGGAAAGTCAAAGCCTCAAATCAAACGCTCGCGGCGGAAGTGCCGGAAGGTGAATTCGGGACCCGACCTGACGATCGCTTCCAAACCGTCGGCGAAACCGTGGGGATCGGCCCTTCGCCTCGCGGTCGAGATCGCGAAGGTAGTCGATATCGAACTTTAGGACGTTTTTCCAGATTTTTCTTACAAAGAACGGAATTTCGGGTTATCCGGCGTGAGAGGGTCGCTTATTTCTGTAAC
>JAYUFP010000386.1:0-16656 GCA_043738665.1 Isosphaeraceae bacterium | reverse complement strand
ATCCGTGGAATCCGTTGGCGCACCCGCCAATCGGAGTCGACCGCGGTCTCGACCCGGTTGGCTCTTGACCTCTCGTCCCGGACGGGAGTAATCTTGATCGTCGATCGGGACAATGTGCCGCGATCGGACGCCGCTCTTGCGAAGGAGTGGACGCTGCGAATTGAAATTTCGACCCGCCACGAGGCACTCGGGTCGGAGCAACGGTCTTACGTCCACGAGAAAGCCGAACAACTTCAGAAGTATTTCGACCGTTTGATGGCGATCGAGATTGCGGCCGAACACTCGAAACATTCCCGGGACGTCGATCTCCTGGTTTCGGTCGAGCATCAGCACGATTTCGTGGCCCGGGAGACTCCTGGAGCCGCGATGGATGAGTGCGTCCACAAGATCGAGCAGCAACTTCGCAAATACAAGGAACAGGTTCAAAGTCATCAAGGTGAGCCGAGGGCCGGCGGCACTTCGTCAGCGGCCGCCGAGCCCGTGTGACCGGAGTGCCCGGACTCATTATCGCCCCCTCCCCGGGGCGAGCATCCCGGGCCTCGGATCGATTGCAAACAAACCCGCGTTTGAAGCTTGGAGAGCGCCCGCTCGCCCGGATTTTCTCCGCCGGAGAAGCCGGGCCGGAATGGGTGCATCGCCGCGGAGTACCGAGGTTGACGCAAGGCGTCGGACCGTCGGATCGGTGGGACTCGATGGAGGGCCGGATGAAGTTATCGGATTTCGTGGTACGCGAGGCGATCATCGTCGACCTCGAAGCACTGGGTAAGGAAGACGCGATCCGGGAGATCGTACGCAGCCTGAACAACGCCGGTAAGGTCGCCGAGGGCGACCTGGACAGCGTCGGGCGCGCCATCCTCGGGCGAGAAGAACTCGGTTCGACGGGGATCGGTCAGGGTGTCGCGGTGCCGCACACGCGTCATCCCACGGTCGACCGTTTGATAGGGACCGTCGCACTCTCGCGCCACGGCGTTGAGTTCGCCGCCCTCGACGGCGAGAAAGTCGACATCTTTTTCCTCCTGATCTCGCCGCCGAACCAACCCGGAGATCATCTCAGGGCTCTTGAGAACATCTCGAGACACCTCAAGGACGAACGGTTCGTCAGCTTTCTCCGTCAGGCGAAGACCCGGGAACAAGTGATCGAAGTTCTCGAAGACGCGGACCATGGCGCTCATTGACCGCCTCCGTCCTCTTTTCGAGAGCCGCCGAGGGGTCTAGCAGAACTCTCAGGTTCGAAACGCGGCGGCGAGCACGGGCTTGGCAACCGTCGCGCGGCCAACTGATTATTCCGACGCAATGACCCGTTTTCGGGGCGAGCACCGGCGGAAGGAACGCGAGAGGGGCGATATTCCAAGCCCGTCGGCGCTTTCCTGACCCTGGTCCCTCGCCTTCTGGCCGACCGAGCCGCCATGAGCCACGATCCGTCTGTCGCCCGTCGACACATCAAGGTCACCAACGAGTACGGACTCCATCTGGGTCCCGCCGGCAAGTTCGCGAAACTGGCGAGCCGGTTCCAGGCCGAAATTCGCGTACTTCATAATGGCAAGGAGATCAACGGAAAGAGCATCCTTGACCTGACGCTTCTGGCCGCCGAAAGTGGCACCAAACTCGACCTGGAAGCACGCGGCGCCGACGCCGAGGAGGCACTCGAAGCGCTCTCACGACTGGTACTCTCCGAGTTCCGTGACGGTGAAGACGCTCCGGACCGTGAGGCGTCGGAATGAGCCCCCGCGCGGGGGCGTTCGAGTCGGTCACGCCGGGACGGGGCCGAAAGCCAGGGACCAGGCTCTTGTCCGAACCCGAAACGATGCATACCCTTCGTGGGATCGCCGTCAGCCCTGGAATCGCGATCGGCCCGTCGATGGTCATCGACCCGCGCGGACAACGGCTCCCCTACCGGACCGTGCCGAGCGAAGGAGTCGTCGCGGAACTCGAACGACTCGACAACGCGCTGGCACACGCCAGAGGCGAAGCCGACGCCGCCGAGGCCGAGGCCAAACGGCTCGGCCCGGTCTACGCCGATATCCTCGCCGCACACGCCCAGATGATCGCCGACCCCACCCTCCGGCGCGATGCCCGACTCTGGATCGAGCGCGACCGCCTTTCCGCGGAGCACGCCGTCTGCGAGGTTCTCGATGGTCACGCCGCACGCCTGGAAACACTCGCCGACTCCTACCTCGCCGGCCGCGCGGCCGACGTCCGGGACATTCGCCAGCGTATCCTGGGCCACTTGCTCGGGGAACGTCGGGAATCGGTGAGTCGCGGCATAGAGGTTCCGAGCGTGCTTCTGGCACCCGACCTGTCGCCGAGCGAGACGGCCGGACTCGACCCGGACAAAGTCCTCGGTTTCGCCACCGAATCGGGCGGCAGGGCAAGCCACACGGCGATCGTCGCCGAGGCCCTGGAGATCCCCGCGGTCGTCGGCATCGGCCGGTTCCTCGATCAGGCCAGGTCGGCCCGCTGGGTCATCGTCGATGGCGATGAAGGTCTTGTCGTCCTCGACCCCGACCAGCCGACCCTCGACCGCTACCGAAAGGCCGCGGCCGAGCGTGCCGCGCGTTTCAAAGGGCTCGAAGGTCTGACCGCCCTCCCGGCCGAAACCCTCGACGGTGTTCAGATCGGACTCTCGGGGAACATCGAGTTCCTCGCGGAAGCCGCCGCATGCCTGGAGCGCGGGGCGGACGGCGTCGGGCTCTTCCGGACCGAGTTCCTGTTCTTGAACCGCGCCACTCCCCCCGACGAGCAGGAGCAGTATGAAGCCTACGCCGCGGTGGTGAAATCCCTGGGAGACCGTCCGGTGGTCATCCGGACGCTCGACCTGGGGGCGGACAAGCTCGCGTCCTATCAGGAGGTCGGGATCTCCGACGCGAATCCGGTGCTTGGGCTCCGAAGCCTTCGCCTTTCGCTGCGTGACCGGGATCTGTTCCGGACGCAGCTTCGCGCCATCCTTCGGGCGAGTGCCCTGGGGGATGTTCGGATCCTTTTTCCCCTCGTGACGACTCTCAACGAAGTTCGCCAGGCGCGCGCGTTCCTGGACGAGGTCGCCTCCGAACTTTCGGAGGAAAACGTCGCTTTCCGCCGCGACCTGCCCGTCGGGGTGATGGTCGAGGTGCCCGCCGCGGCCGTGATGGCCGACCATCTCGCAAAGGAGGTTGATTTTTTTTCGATCGGAACTAACGACCTGATCCAGTACACTCTGGCCGTGGACCGCACCAACGAGACCGTTGCCGACCTTTATAGCGCGGCGGACCCTGCCGTGCTTCGTCTGATCGCCATGGTGGTCGAGGCGGCCGCGCCTCGGGGCCTGGAGGTCAGCGTCTGTGGAACGATGGGCGGAGAGCCTCTGTATACGATGCTCCTGCT
The DNA here is from genome assembly GCA_043738665.1 of Isosphaeraceae bacterium. Taxonomy (GTDB): domain Bacteria; phylum Planctomycetota; class Planctomycetia; order Isosphaerales; family Isosphaeraceae; genus JAYUFP01. Next base: position 13,296 of record JAYUFP010000386.1, on the reverse strand, counting down.
GGGACTGGGAGTGCGCCAACTCGGGATGCCGCCGCATCAGATCCCCGAGGTCAAACGGGTCATCCGCGGAATCAACATGGACCAGGCGAGAGAGCTGGCCGTTGAGGCGCTCCGTCAGGAGTCGTCTCAGGCCGTCATCGCGCTTCTCCACGACGCGCTGCGGCGGGCTTTGCCCGAAACCCGTGCCGTCGGTTGAGTCCCGGGGAGGTTTTCCGGAAAGTCGTCGGGACGCGGGTCGTGTCCCTTTTCACTCCCGGATCGCGTAGGTTATTTGGAACGTCTCGGCCGAATTTCTTCAATCGATCAATTTCGAACCCGTCCGTTGAGCGAGTTTGCCACGCATCGACCCGAATCGGGCGGGGCGGGACTTCCGGCCTCAACGTCGTCCGACCCGGGTTCTCCCCTTTTTCGCCCCACAACGCTTTTGAAACGCGCCGTATGACGACCGCCAGCAAGGTCCGACTTCGATTCGCCAAGCAGGGCGACCTCCGCCTGGTCAGCCATCATGATCTCATGCGCTGCCTGGAGCGGGCGTTGCGTCGCGCGGAGATTCCCGTAGCCGAGACGCAAGGATTCAACCCCCGCCCCAAGATCGTGTTCACCCTCGCGCTGGCGCTGGGGATCGAGGGGCGGAGAGAGGTCGTGGAGCTTGACCTGGCCGAGCCGATCGAGGCGGCCGAGGTCCTGCGGCGACTTGCCGCAGTTTCGCCCCCCGGCCTCGAATGGCTACAGGCCGAGGCAGTCCCGCCCGGCCGACCCGCTCACGCCGAGGCGGTGGCATATCAGACCGATGTCCCCGCCGACCGCCAGGACGCCGCCCAAGCGGCCCTGGCACGTTTCCTGGCCGGCGAATCCTGGCCGTTCACCCGACACCGGCCCGACCGCGACGTCGCGATCGACCTGAGGCCGTTCGTGCTCGACGCCGAACTCGACGCGACCGGTGTCTTCCGCTTCCGAATGAAGATTACCCCCAACGGTTCCGCACGCCCCGAAGAATTGATCGACGCTTTGGGCCTGAAAGACCTGTTGGGGCAAGGGGCCGTTCTGGTCCGTACCGAGATGGAACTGATCCCTTGAGCCCGTATCCGTCGGGCCCTGTCGGCTCGCGCTGATCGCGGCGGCGGGTCGCACGCGGGGAGAGGCCCAACTTTGAAGGCTTCCCCCGGACGAGGACCGCCGACCCCGACCCGCGACGCCCTCGGCCTGTTAACCCAAGACGCCAACCAAGTCAGAGTCAAGAAAGACGGCCGCATGAAGAAAGAAATGCTCATCAACGTCCTCCAGCCCGAGGAGTGCCGAATCGCCATCGTCGAAGACGGCATCCTGGAGGAGTTGTACGTCGAACGCACCAGTCACGAAAGTTACACCGGTAACATCTACAAAGGGAAGATCGTCAACCTCGAACCCGCCATTCAGGCCGCGTTCGTCGACTTCTCCGTCGGCCGCAACGGTTTCCTCCACGTCTCCGACGTCGAACCTCAGTATTATCAGCGCCACCTCGACAACGAACCCCCGCCTCCCCGTGATCGTGACCGCAACCCGCCTCCTCGCCGACCTCGGCCAGACGACCGCGACGCCGGTCCGCCTCCTTCGGCACGCGGAGACGACCGCCCCCGCGATCGCGACCGCCCCGACCGTTCGGAGAAAGGCCGCCGCGACCGATCCGAGCCCCGCCCCCGCCGCTTCGGAGAAGGTCTGATCGGCGAGGAAGAGCGCCCTTCACCGCCGCCGCCGCCGCCGATCGTTCCCCGGCCACCGGCAGAAGCTCCGGTCGCCCGCGTCGATCGCGAAGAACCCCGACGCGCCAGGATCGAGCCCACCGCCCCGCAGGGCCGGCCCGAAGAATCCTCCCTCGGAAAACTCCCGGAACGCGAACACGAACGTGATGTCCGTCCCCCTTCACCTCCCGAAGAGCCGCGAGGCCGAACTTTTGGAGCGTCCGAGTCGTTCGACCCAGACCTTCCTCCCAGCAGAACCCAGCGATCACGCGCGGTATCGCCCCCCGCCCCCGCCCCCGCCCCGCCACGCGCTCGCGAGTTCGGCCAGGAGGATCCGCCCGACCTAGGGCGCGCTCTCATCTCGGCGGAGCGTGAGCGTTTACCGGAGCCGCCGGCCCCCGCCCCCCGCGAGCGGGAAGTCGAGCGTGAACGGGAGCGCGATCCGCGTCGTGGACGTGGTCGAGGCCGAGTCGCCCGTCCCGCCTCTGACCCGGAAGCGTATCTCCCGCCCGAATTCCCGGACGTCATCGAGCCGGAAACCTTCGCCCCCGAGCCGCCCGATCTGGGATTCGCCGATCGCGACGAGACGCCTCCCCGTCGGGCCGGGCGCGCCGCGATCCGTTCACGGGGCGGCGAACGCGATCCCGCCGTCGAACGTCCCCGCCCTGCCGAACGGGAGCGCGACCGCGAGCCGGTCGTTCCTCAAGACCTCGAACGCCCCCGCCCCGCTCCGACGCCTCCGCCGGTTCCTGAACGTGAACGTGAGCGTGAGCGTGAACGAGGACGCGGTTTCGACGCCGAGACGCCGCGAGACCGCCCACGAACCCACGACCGTGCGGGCGAACCGGGGTACGTCCCCCGCCGTGTCCGCTCCCGAGAGCCCGAACGACCCTTCGGTCCCGAACCCGTCCCTTCGGTCCCCTCCGATCGGGTCGATCCTCTCGTCGATTTCGACCAGGACATTGAACCGGCCGGCGAAGGGACTGGCGGGGAAGGGCCGGGAATTCCGGGCGAGCTCGACCGCCCGCGCCGCCGCCGCCGCCGCCGCGGTCGCCGTCGCGAACGCGAACGCCCGGGCGTGGAGGGCGCTCCCGCCGGGTCGATCGATGACGACTCCGAATTCGAGGACGACGATCTCGAAGAGGCCGCGACCGAACTCCTGACCACGACTCCCAAGGTCGCGGTCGACGCGGACACACTCGCCCGAGAGTTCGATTTCGGCGACGAGTCGGACTCGGTCCACGACCGCTACGAGGATGACGACGAGCACGACGACCTTCGCGGCGGCGACCTCGAAGGGGATGAGGAAATCAGCACCCCGGTCGTCGATGACGAGATCGACCCCGGCCTCGAAGAGGAAATCCGCCGCGAAATCGAGGAGATCGCCGAACTTGAACGCGAGATGGGCCTGCGAGGGACCACTGAAGCGCGTCCCCGCCGCGGCGACGAGCCGGACCCCGGCCGACCCGGCCCCGGCGGGCGCTCCCCGCGCGGCCGAGGCCTCTCCAAGCCCCCCCTCCAGGACATCTTCCGGCGCGGCGACGAGGTGCTCGTCCAGGTCATCAAGGAGAGCATCGGTACCAAAGGGCCGACGCTGTCCACTTATATCAGCATCCCCGGACGCTACCTCGTCCTCATGCCCGGATTGAACCGCGTCGGCGTCTCCCGCAAGATCGCCGACGAAGGCCAGCGCCGCAAGCTCCGCGACATCATGAACGACCTGAACCCCCCCAAGGGACTCGGGTTCATCGTCCGGACCGCCGGCCTGGAACGCACCAAGCGCGAACTCGCTCGCGACCTCGCATACCTGTTGCGGCTTTGGAAGGTCATCCTCCGCCGGATCAAGAAGTCGCGTACACCGTCGCCGATCTATCAAGAATCGGACATGATCACGCGGACCATCCGCGACATCTTCTCGGCCGAGATCGATACGATCTGGATCGATGAGCCCCAGGCATTCGAACGCGCCCAGGAGTTCCTCCGCGTCGTCATGCCGCGGTACGTCGACCGCCTCAAGCTCTACGACGAACGGGTTCCCCTGTTCCACAAGTACGGCATCGAGGACGAGATCGCCAAGATCCAGCGCCGGCGGGTCGACCTTCCTGACGGCGGCTCGATCGTGATCGACCAGACCGAGGCGTTGGTCGCCATCGACGTCAACTCGGGCAACTTCCGCGTCGAGAACGACGCCGAACGCACCGCCTACGAGATGAACCTGCGGGCGGCGAAGGAGATCGCCCGCCAACTCCGTCTCCGCGACCTCGGCGGCGTGATCGTCAACGACTTCATCGACATGCGTGACGAGCGACACCGTCGCGGTGTCGAGAACGCACTTCGCGACGCGATCAAACGCGACCGAGCCCGCACCAAAGTTCTCCGCATGAGCGCCTTCGGGCTCATCGAGATGACCCGCCAGCGAATCCGTCCCAGCCTGAAACGGTCGGTCTATGAAGACTGCCAGAACTGTGCCGGGGCGGGCGTCGCCAAAACGGTGGAAAGCATGTCGATCGACGTCATGCGATTACTGGCGCTCGCCTCGCACCGGGAAGACATTCGACGGATTAACGTCGCTGTGAGCATTCCGGTGGCCATGTACTTGAATAACCGCAAGCGCAGGGACATCGCGCGGCTCGAAGTGGATTTCGACCTCACCATCCACGTTCGAGCCGAAGAAAACGTCCCCGCCGAGCACCTCCAGATCGAATGCTTCGACGGCAATAATGGGGAAATTCGCCTCTTCCCGCCTCCTCCCGCCGACAAGCGTCGGCCTCACGGGCATTGATCGGTCGAATGCCCACTTGTTTTCATTACGCCGCGGGCCGGCCTGAAATGATGGGCCGGCCCGTGGCGTTCATACTGTCTCGAAAGAATTTTCGGTCGGCCTGTTCCGGGGCATGGGAAGTCGTTAACATGGTCGTCTTCCCGCGACGTCCCGCCCCGATTGCCTCGGGTTGCTCCGGATTTGCTCGTGGGATCTTTTTCGCTCGGCGATTGAAATGAACCCCGGCGTGGGAACGCATGTTCCCGGTCGTCGTGGGCCGTGAGGAGTCTCGAACGGATGTACGCAATTTTTGAAGACGGCAGCCATCAGTTCCGCGTCAGCGAAGGCGACAGGGTCGTCGTCGACCGCCGCGACGGTGAACGTGGCAGCGAAGTGGTTTTCTCAAAGGTCTTGCTCGTCTCCGGCGACGGCGAGCCGAAGATCGGTGCTCCCGTCCTCGAAGGAGCACATGTGACCGCGAAGATCGTCGAGCAAGTCCTCGACAAGAAGATCATCATCCAGAAGTTCCGTCGCCGCAAGAATATGCGTCGCCGTAACGGACACCGCCAGCCTCACACCGCGGTCCAGATCTTGAGCATCGTCTCTGCTTGATCCAGCCGGTCACGAAACTTCGCTAAATTTCCTGAACCGTTTCAATGGCCTATTTTGTGGCGTTGGAACGGTTTTTGTTTAACGGAATCCATCGATGCAAGAATCTAGGTAGCCCCGGGGTTTTTTTATCCAAGCCTGCCGGGTCTTACTCATGCGTACAGCCGTTCCAGCAACTAGCCTCAAGCCCTCAATTTTCGTTTTCTACCCAGACGCCGCAAACGATATCGGATAAGATAGAGTCCTGGCCGCACCTGGGAGGAACGAGCTTCGAGTCGTTACTCCGGCTTCGCACGACGAGTCAAAAAGCTGACGTCTTCCACCACACCGCCATTGGGAAGACTCCTGGTGTTCCGCCATTGATTTCCTGCCTCTCTCCTGTTAACAAGTGTCCAGTATAGTCGTGAACAGGGGATTGGGCTTGGCGTCGGGTTTTGAAATACGCGGAGAGCATGTCCATGGCGACGGTAGGCGATCGGACTTCGGTGGAAACATTTTCGGACAAGACCAAGGCTCTCGTGGGGCGTGCCGGGATGGCCGTCCCTCGAGTGTTCAGCACCGAGGGAATGAGCCCCTTTGATGAAGTGGATTGGGACTTCCGCACCGCGGAGATCAAGGACGACCGCGGAAGGGTTCTCTTTCAGCAGACCGACTGCGAGATCCCCCGCGCCTGGAGCCAGCTCGCAACGAACGTCGTTGTGAGCAAATACTTCTACGGCGAGATCAATACGCCCGAGCGCGAGACGAGCGTCCGGCAGTTGGTCAACCGGGTCACGCGAACGATCGCCGACTGGGGCAAGGAAGACGGCTACTTCGCCACCCCGAAGGACGCCGAGAATTTCTACGACGAACTGACCGCGCTCTGCGTCAATCAGTACGGGTCATTCAACTCGCCGGTCTGGTTCAACGTCGGGCTCTACCACCAGTACGGAATCCCGGGCGCGGCCAACAACTGGCGCTGGGACGAAGAGACCCGCGCGGTGGTGAAGGCGACGAGCGCGTACCAGTACCCGCAAGCCTCGGCGTGCTTCATCCAGAGCGTCGCCGACGACATGCAGGACATCATGAGGCTGGCGTCCTCGGAGGCGATGCTCTTCAAGTACGGCTCGGGAACCGGGACAGACCTCTCGACCCTCCGTTCCAGCCACGAGAAGCTCGCGGGAGGCGGCAGGCCCTCCGGCCCGGTCAGCTTCATGAGGGTGTACGACTCGATCGCATCGGTGATCAAGTCGGGCGGCAAGACCCGTCGCGCCGCCAAGATGCAGACGCTCAAGATCTGGCACCCCGACATTCTTGAGTTCATCGAGTGCAAGACCAAGGAAGAGAAAAAGGCGCAAACCCTGATCCGCTCGGGGTATGAGGCCAACTTCAACGGCGAGGCCTATAGCTCGGTGATGTTCCAGAACGCAAACCTCACCGTCCGCACCACCGACGCCTTCCTCCGCGCGTCGGAAAACGACGGCGAGTGGACCACCCGCGCCGTCACCTCCGGCCGGCCGATGCAGACGTATCGCGCCAAAGAGCTGATGGACAAGATCGCCGAAGGAACGTGGCTCTGCGGCGACCCCGGCATGCAGTACGAAGACACGATTCAGCGCTGGCACACCTGCCCCAACACCGCGCCGATCAACTCTTCGAATCCTTGCTCCGAATACATGTTCATCGACGACTCGGCATGCAACCTCTCGTCGATCAACCTGATGAAGTTCCGCCGCGAGGACGGAACCTTCGACGCCAAGAAGTTCCGTGCCGCATGCCGGATCTTCATCACGGCTCAGGAGATCCTGGTCGACCATGCGAGCTACCCAACCGACCGGATCGCGGCGAACAGCCACAAGTTCCGCCCGCTGGGACTTGGCTACGCCAACATCGGCAGCCTGATCATGTCGTCGGGCCTGCCGTACGATTCGGACGAAGGCCGTTCGCTGGCCGCGGCGATCACGGCGATCATGCACGGCCAGGCGTATCTCTCGAGCGCCGAGCACGCCGGCCACATCGGGCCGTTCGACGGCTTCGCCTTGAACCGTGAGCCGATGCTCCACGTCATGGAGATGCATCGCGATTCGGTGGAGTCGATCGGCTCGACGGTCCCCGCGGAACTTTTAGCCGAAGCGCGGACCGTCTGGGACGAGTGCCTCGACGCCGGCCGCAAGCACGGCTACCGCAACAGCCAGGTCACTGTCCTCGCCCCGACGGGCACGATCGCCTTCATGATGGACTGCGACACGACCGGGGTCGAGCCCGATATCGCCCTGGTCAAGTACAAGTCGCTGGCCGGCGGCGGCATGCTCAAGATCGTGAACCGCACGGTGCCGATGGCGTTGCGGACGCTCGGCTACGACGAGCCGCAGGTCGTCGGCATCCTCGACTACATCGACGCCCACGACACGATCGAAGGGGCGTCAGGCTTGAAGCCCGAGCACCTGCCGGTGTTCGACTGTGCGTTCGCGCCGCCGCAAGGGGGCCGCAGTATCCATTATCAGGGTCACCTCCGGATGATGGCGGCGGTCCAGCCGTTCCTTTCGGGCGCGATTTCCAAGACGGTCAACATGCCGACCGAGGCGACCGTCGAGGACATTCGCAACGCCTACCTCGAAGGCTGGAAGCTCGGCCTCAAGGCCCTGGCGATCTACCGCGACGGCTCCAAGGGGAGCCAGCCCGTGAGCACCAAGTCGGATGCCGACGCCACGACCGAGGCGAAGGCCGTCGCCGCCATGGCCGCGGATACCGCCGCCGCGAAGGCCACGGCCGTTTTACCCGGAAGCGAAGTCTCGTCCGTCGTCCCGCAAGCGGTTGCCGCTTACGCCCCGCGACGGGAACGATTGCCGCACACGCGTCGCAGCTTGACCCACAAGTTCGACATCCAGGGTCATGAGGGCTACGTCAACGTCGGCTTCTACCCCGATGGCCGGCCTGGCGAACTCTTCATCACGATGGCCAAGGAAGGTTCGACCATCGGCGGCCTGATGGACGTTCTCGGCACGTCGATCTCGATCGGCCTCCAGTACGGCGTCCCGCTCGAAGTCTTCGTCAACAAGTTCGCCCACAGCCGGTTCGAGCCCGCGGGATTCACCCGCAACCCCGACATCCCGATCGCCAAGAGTATCGCCGACTACATCTTCCGATGGCTCGGCATGGAGTTCATCCAGGGTTACCGCGAAGCGAACGCCCCCCAGCGTCCGACCGTGGAACACGAGTTCCCATCGACCGCCGTCATCAAGGTAAACGGCACGCGATCGGCAACCATCGCCGACCTCGAGCACGCCGAGGCCGTGCTCGGAGCCGGCTCGTCGCAGCCCGCCGCCGCGCCTTTGCACGTCCTGCACGCCGAGGGCCTCGGTGCGGAGGTCCGCGACAAGCAGTTCGCCCATTTCCAGAGCGACGCTCCGTCCTGCGATAACTGCGGCGCGTTGACCGTGCGATGCGGCACCTGCTACCGCTGCTTCAATTGCGGCAATAGCATGGGCTGCTCGTAAAGTCGTTGAAGTTGGCTGAGACCGCCAAAAATCTCGGAGGCCGACCGTTAGCCCCAAGGCGAACGGTCGGCCTCTTTTATTTCGTCGCTCGATGATAAAATCATTCGTGGCAACGATCGAAGTCACGAGACAGGAGGACGCCAATGGCAACAGCTAGCCTGCGGCAACCGACGGCTCCGCCCGAATCCGGAACGATAGCCGCACCTGGGAACTCGACTGAGATTCCAAGCAGCCTGCCCGAAGGCATGCCGTATCGGTTGTCAGCCGAAGATTACTTCCGGATGGTCGATGCAGAGATCATTCCGATTGAGAGGCGAGTCGCGCTCTGGGAGGGGCGCCTCTACGGAAAAAGATGGCGAAAAAATTGCCCCACGCCGGTGCATCGGGCATGGCCGCGATGACGTTGGTCCGCGCTCTGCCCGACGGTCGGTGTTTCTGGCCCGAAAACCCAATTCTGATCAACGATTTCACTGTACCTCTGCCAGACGTGGCGATCGTTCGCGGCACTCCCGAAGATTACACCCGACGAGGATCGGTGCCGAATGCCGAGGAAATCGGCCTCGTCGTCGAGATCACGGAAGCCTCGCTCCGAAAGAATTTGACCACGACCCTTCAGATCTACGCATGTGCCGGCCTACCCGTTTACTGGATCGTGAGTCTGGTGGCGAGGCGGGTGGAGGTGTATTCTGAGTTTCGGGTCGAGGAAGGCGAGGTCGCGCGATTCACTTCGATTGCGATGTTTGAAGGTGATCAAGGGGTTCCGCTCGTTCTTGCCGGCCATGAGGTCGCCCGCATTGCCGCCCGTGCCTTGATGCCCGAGGAGCCCGCAGGACCATGATCGTATCGAAACGATTTGCCGCGTCGCTTGTCGTCCTTTCGATCCTGACGCTTTCGGCGCGAGCGGCCGACCCGATCAAGATCACGTCCGAGAACGACATCACGTATGCGAAAGTCAACGACGTTGAGCTAAAGCTCGACATGGCGCGGCCTGCCGAAGGGGACGGCCCATTCCCGGTCGTTTTCGTGATTCACGGCGGCGGCTGGCGGGGTGGGAACAAGAAGGACACTCGCGGGGCGCTCGGTGAGTTCGCCCGTCGCGGATATGTGGGGATCTCGCCTCAGTATCGTTTCTGCCCGAAGGACATTTTCCCCGCCCAGGTGCATGACGTGAAGGCGGCCGTCCGCTGGATCAAGACACACGCGAAGGAATACAAGGTCGACCCCGAGCACGTCGGCGCGGTTGGCTTTTCGGCGGGGGGACATCTCGCGATGATGCTTGGGCTGACCGGCCCTATGGACGGACTGGAAGGTGAGGCCCCCAAGGACGCCCCAGACACCAAGATCCAGGCCGTGGTCAATTACTTCGGCCCGACCGATCTCTCCGCGACTGACTACCCCGAAATCACCCAGCCGATCATCCAGGAATTTCTGGGCGGAACGCCCAAGGACAAGGCCAAGGAGGCGGCCCGGGCGTCGCCGATCACGTTCGTCTCGAAGGGCGATGCCCCCGTGCTGACCTTCCAAGGGACAAAAGACCCACTGGTTCCGCACTCCCAGGCGACCAAACTCGCCGACGCTCTGACGTCCGCCGGCGTTCCCGGCCGCGTCGAACTTCTCGTGGGCGCAGGCCACGGTTGGGGTGGCGACGACATGACGCGAACACTCAATGAAATGTTCGCGTTTTTCGATCAGTACCTTAAACCGAAATCCAAGTGAGACGGGTCGTTTTCGAGAAGACGTCAGCAACAAAGGCCCTCGGGACACGTTTGTCCCGCGGGCCTTCGTGTTTCGACGAGTGCCGAATCGTCACTTGGCCGGGGGCAAAATCACGGTGTCGATGACGTGAATGACGCCGTTGGTGCAGGCGATGTCGGTCTTCACGACTTTGGCCTTGTTGACCATGACTGACCCGCCGTCGACGGTGATCGTGACGGGTGAGCCCTCGACGGTCTTGACGGTCTTGCCGTCGAGCTTAACAACGTCGGCGGCAAGCGCCTTGGCGGGGATGACGTGGTAGGTCAGGATGGCGACGAGTTTATCCTTGTTCTCAGGCTTGAGCAATTCTTCAACCGTCCCGGCGGGCAACTTGGCGAACGCCTCATCCGTGGGGGCGAGGACGGTGAACGGGCCATCGCTCTTGAGTGTGTCGACCAGACCGGCGGCCTTCACGGCGGCGACCAGGGTCTTGAACGAACCGGCATCGACCGCGGTGTCAACGATGTCTTTTCCCGCGGCGAACGTCGGGGTCGAAAAGGCCACGAAAACGGCCAGGAAAAGGGCCAGACCAAAGAACTCGCGCATCAATACATCTCCCTGGGTGTGTGAGGGCAATACGGGCACGATTCAACCGATCTCCTCACTGTAAAAGGAGTCGGCCGCCCTTGCCGACGTGATTGTAGGCAGGGGCGGCCGGTCGTCTAGAGATTTCGCAAGAAAGTTTAGACCGGGGTCACTTGCCCCCGCCGGATTTTCCCTTCGGCGCTTTCAGGGACTTGGCGGGCGCGGGCGTCGGCGGCGGAGTCGCCGGCGCGGCCTTCGCGGCGGGTTTGGCAGGGCTCTTCTCTTGCGGCTTTGCCTTTGCCTTTTCGGGGGCCTGGGCGATTTCCTTCGCCTTCTCTTTTGTCGAGGTTCTCTCTTTGGCCGAGGAAGCCTTCGCGGCGAGAGCGGCGGCTTCCTTGAGGGCGTGTGCGGTCGGGCAAATCTTGCGAAGGTCGCAACGCGGGCAGTCTGGAACCGGCTCGACGCATGTGTCGTGGGCGAGACTCTCGATCAGGTCGAGGAACTCCTGCCCACGGTTCTTGGGCACTGCGCGTTCGAGCAGAGAACGGACCGCGGTGATTTCCGCCCCCGAGTCAATGATTCCCAGCCGTTCGAGCGCCCGCCGCGTGGGGGCGTCGACCGGCATGGCGTGGCCGCCGAGTGACTGCTGGACGACGGTCGCTTCGACATAGTCCGTCGTGAATGCCTCGTACTCTTGCAGGACTTTCAGGGATTCCTTCAAGGGTTTCTTCGCCAGCGTTTCGAGGGTGAACCCGTAGGTCTTCTCGAAAAGCTGGCGGAGGAACCGGCGGATCCGGTACGCGCGTGTCTCGGCGTCGGTGAGTCCCGCGAGGGCTTCCTGGATTTCGGTCACGGAGCTGACGCGGACTTCGTTCCAGTCGAAGAAACCGTCCTTGAACCGGGACAGAGCCTGGTTGGCCTGCTCGCGCGTCGTCCCCTCGTGACAGATCCCGTAAACCACGGCCTCGAGCACGGTCAGCCGAGTCGAGTCGCGCTCGGGCTTCGGCTTGTAGTGCTTCTTGAGAAGGGTGTGAATGTCATTCAGCGTCTGCGCTTTACTCTGTGATGCCATGGCGTGGTGGTCTTTAAAAGACGATGACGGGATTGGGATAAACCGGGGGCTAGGCCCTGGCCGTCATGATTAAGGGGCAAGAAAGGACGTCAGGCTGGAATCTCCGGGGAACCGGGAAGACCCGCGTCGGGATCGTCTTCTTCCTCGAGTTCCTCGTCGGACTCGGAATCCGGATTTTCGTCGCGACGGTCCGACGCGAGGGCGTCATCGATGAGTTTGGAGATCTCAACGGATTTCTTGATGCTTTCGTCGAATTTGAATGTGAGGACGGGCGTGAACCGCGTTTGCAAGCGGTTGGCCATGCGGGCCTGAAGGAACCCCGTGGCGTGTTTCAGGCCCGACATCGCGAGTTTTTGTTCCTTTTCGGTGCCCATGATGGAGACGAACGCGATCGCACTTCGGAGGTCGCTCGAGACTTCGACGCGAAGGACTGTAATCCCATGGACGCGGGGATCGGCGACGTCGAAGAGGATCGCCGTAGAGACGACCTCGCGGATCGCTTCGGCCATTCGAAGGCTGCGGTGGGAAGGCATGGTCGCGGTTCAAACCTCGGTGATGGCGTGGCTGAGGATCTCGGCGCGGGGGTGCGCGGAGACGGCGTCGGCCACGCGTTCAAGCGTTTCCCTGGCCTCTCGCCGGGTTTTCCCCACGGCTGCGGCCAGCAACACGGCACGGTCCACACCCCCTTCGCCGTCGGCCTCCGCGACCGAGACGTTGAAGTGCTTGTGAAGCTTATCCAAGATCGCCTGCAAAAGCCTTCGCCTATCGCGGGCGGAATGACAAAGGTCGACCCGGAGGTCAAGGCGGAGCGTGACGACCGTCATGAGCCACCCCGTCACCGGGTCGTTTTTCGAGTTTTCGTTCGGCCGCGAAAAGGCGAGGGGCGGAGGTGATCGTCCACCCGCCGGCCCCGTTGTCAATCAACCACCGGCCGCTCGAGGCGAACCGGCCAGGGTTCAGAGCGTGCGCCTGATCTCGTCGATCCGGTAGGCCTCGATCTGGTCGTCGGTCTTAAGGTCGTCAAAGTTGCTGATCTTGATGCCGCACTCGAACCCTTCGCGGACTTCCTTGACGTCGTCCTTGAAGCGTTTGAGCGCCTCGACTGTGCCCTTGTAGATCTCGCGGCCTTCGCGATAGAGCCGGGCCTTGGCCCCGCGTTCGATCGTCCCCTGGGTAACGAAGCAGCCGGCGATCGCACCCACCTTGGAGATCTTGAAGACCTGCCGGACGTTCGCCCGGCCGAGGTGAACTTCCTTGTACTCGGGGACGAGCATCCCCTCAATGGCCTTTTTGATCTCGTCGATCCGGTAGGCCTCGATCTGGTCGTCGGTCTTAAGGTCGTCAAAGTTGCTGATCTTGATGCCGCACTCGAACCCTTCG
>JAYUFP010000385.1:0-5767 GCA_043738665.1 Isosphaeraceae bacterium | reverse complement strand
TACGCCCGCAACGGATTCGGGCACGAGTGGGCGGAAGTGAACGGGTCGGAGGGCTCGGCGGTGTATCGTTTACACGAACCCAACACGATCCTGCTGGGGAAGACCGGGCAAGACCTGGCCCCGGTGGACGTGCCGGAAGAATTCCTGAAGCCGGCCGGTAGCCCACGCGACCCGAAAGTGGGCGAACCCGCGACGATCTTTCGCTATGACCTCGTCTGGGAATTCATCTCGGCGATTGTCGAGAAACGGCAGGCCGTCCCGAACTTCCATGACGGACTGAACGCCCAGCTTGTTGCCGACGCTGTGCTGGTCTCGTACGAAAAAAAGGCGTGGGTGCCGACCCCGATCGCGCCGTTGTGAGGTCGATTCAAGCTCCGACATCCGGATCGAGACGCCGAGGCTCCCGGCGAGCCTTGCATGAACGCGGCTCGGTGGGAGCCTCGCCATCCCATGTTAATTCTGCATGCGTTTCTAGGTCGACCTCGGGTGTTCCGCGGCGAATCAGAGCCCGAGTCCCAATCGTTTGCGGTGGTAGGCGAGCCGCTGGCCGACGTCCATCCTCGCGAAATCCGGGCGTCCGTCACCGTTGGTGGGATAGCCATTCGATTCGGTCTTGACGCTGACCGTCACGGCCGGCTTCGTCTCATGATCGTGACACATGCACGCCGTTTCTTTTACGACAGGGACGTGCGATTCGGCCTGGCACGCGCACGCCGGGGCGATCGCCACTGGGGCGGTTGCGACAGGGATCGCCTTGGGGACCGAAACCGTCGACCCGCCGTAACTCATCGCCGTCTCAGTGATCTTTAAATCGTCTTCGAGGGCGCGACGCGGGGCGATGCCTAGCTTTTGCAATACCGCGTGGTACGCCTTCACGGCTTCGTTCGGCGCGATCACTCCGTCAACGATCAGCCTGAGGAACTGAACGAAGGCGAGTTGATTTTCGGAATTGTTTATCTTCCGGCCGAAGAGCGCGACTTTGGCACCGTGCTTTTGGGCGTCGTGAAGAAGCTGGAACGCGTCGCGTGTCGTGCCCGACGAACCGCCGAGGATTCCGATCACGAGGTGCGGGTCGAACCGAACCAGTTCCTCAAGGGCTTTCGGGCCGTGGTAGACGATCTTGAGAAAGTCCGGCCGACCCGCCGGTGCGACTCCAGCGAGCATCCTTGTGATCATATCGTTGAGATAACGCGGCAGAATTTCGGGTGAGAGTGAATTGGCGATGTTGGGGTCGAAGACCTCAAGAAAATAGCGGAACCCTTTGCGCTCGGCTTCTTCGCGGAACGTGTGAAAACGTTCGAGTGTGAGCAGGTCGTTGGAAAAATCGTTGTTGAAGGTGACGCTATATAGACCTAGATTCGCGCCTTGCGATCGTTCTTCGGGGGAGCAATCGAGGTGGCCGCACTGGGCGTGGTCGATGCTCATCGTGCGGAACGGGTGGGCGGGGTGCTGGACGTATGTCGCTCCCCGCGCGAGGTGGATGTCGGTCGTGTCGTTGGCACGAACGGCCGGGGTGACGTGTGAATCCTCGAACAGCTTTTCCGCGAACGTCAGTGCATAGTTTGTGCTGGCCGACATGAGCATGATGTCGACAAGTCCTTGCCTCGTGATCAGCCGCATCTGCTCGCGGTATTCTTCGAGCGTTTTGAACCGCACTTCACCCGCGTGCAGCTCGGGCGACTGGCCGGGGGCGCCGAGGCCCAGGGCCATGTCGGCGTCCTTGGCGTCGGCGAGGATGAACTCCCGAGAGTTCGGGTCGGCGTGGATCGCCGCAAGCTTTCGGTCGAGCGACTTGGGTTTAGGCATTTCGGCCCCCGCGAGTCTGTCCGGAGATCGTGACACGTGACGACCCACCACCGTTGCCGACACCGCCGGAGCCCATCGTCACGCGGACCGCGCCGTTTCCCGTCGGCTGGGCCGGAGCCGCAGGTGACGGCGTGGAGGAGTTCGCCGCCGGGCTCTTCTTCAAGACCTGGTCGATTGTCTCTCGGAGAACTTGCCCGGAATGCTGAAGCGCCGAGACTTCCTTCGACCAGAGCTCGATTTCGAGCTGGCTCACGACCCCTTTGCGGCCGATCAAGGTCGGCACCGAGATGCACACGTCTCGCATCCCGTAGGTCCCGGAAACGAGTGAAGACACCGGCAAAATTCGTTTCGAGTCGAGGGCGATCGCGTGAACAACCTCGCGGATCGAAATCCCCACCGCGAACCCCGCGCCGCCCTTCATCTTGATGACTTCGGCTCCGCTGCCTTTGGTGCGGGCGAAGAGGGCGTCGGCGGTTCCGGAGTTCCAGCCGGGAAATTTTTCGAGCGGCAAGCCCGCGGCCTGCGCGGCGGACCAAATGGGGACCATGCTGTCGCCGTGTTCGCCAAAGATCGTCGCGGTAACTTGCGTCGGGGGCAGGTTCAACGCCTCAGCGATCAGGCTTCGGAAGCGTGCCGAGTCGAGCATCGTCCCAAGCCCAATTACCTGCGACGCAGGGAGGCCGAGCTGCTTGGTCGCCAAATAGGTCAACACATCGACAGGATTTGACACGACGAAGATGATCGCGTCTTTCTTCAAGCCGGCAGACTTGACGTTGGCGAGAATCCCCAGGAAAAGCTCGACGTTGCGGTTGATCAGGTCAAGCCGGCTCTCGTCGGGCTTCCGACGCAGTCCCGCCGTGATGATCACGACGTCGCTTTCGGGGATTGCTTCGTACCCGGTTGCGCGAATCCGCTGGTCGGCGACAAGCGAGGCGCCGTGGAGCATGTCGAGCGCCTGGCCTTTGCAGAGGTCGGCGTTGAGGTCGATGAGGTCGATCCCACTGACGATCCCGCCGCACTGGAGGGCGAACCCCGCACAGGAACCGACCAGTCCACCGCCGCCGATAATGCTGACGTTCATCGGAAGGTCACTCCGCTGTTGGGTTACTTGGCCGAGCCGTTCATCGCCGCCATCACCTGGTCGGTGATCGACTTCACCAGGGCGTCAACGTCGGAAGCATGCCCGTTGCTCGATGGCGCGGCGGTTTTCGCCACGGCCTCGGCCTGCTTCTGAAGCTTGGGATGCATGAACGCCTGCGGCTCTGGCGAGAAATCGCTGTAGCCTTCGCGGAACAGGCTGTTGCCGCAGAGGTCGCAGTTCTCAAGGCCGAGCGCGAGGCGAGGGTCGGCAATACCGAGGTTCGGCTTCAGTCGGATCAGCTCGGCGGCCTTCTCGTCGCTGTAGTAATTCACGCGACCGATTTGCTTGGCGAGGATCAGGATCCGGCAATAGGCGTCGATGATCTCGGTCTTGAAGTAGGCGTCTTCCAGGTCGCTTCCATACGTGATCGTGCCGTGATTCGCCAGGATGATCGTGTCAGTGTCCTTGACGTACGGGATCACGGTCTCGGCGAACTTCTGGCCGCCGGGGGTCTCGTAGGGGGTGATCGCGACCTCGCCGAGAAACACCTCGAACTCGGGCATCGTGCATTTGGGGATCGGCTCGTGGGCCACCGCGAAGGCCGTGGCGTGGGGTGGGTGGCAATGCACGCACGACTTCACGTCCTGACGTGCTTTCATGATCGCAAGATGCAGAAGAATCTCGCTCGACCGTTTCCGCTTGCCGGAAACCTGCTTGCCGTCCATGTCGACGATGCAGAGATCGTCGGGCTTCATGAACCCTTTCGACACGCGGGTGGGGGTGCAGAGGATGCGGTCTTCCGAAAGCTTGGAGCTGATGTTGCCGTCGTTGGCCGCGGCGAAGCCCTTGGCGTAAATCCGGCGGCCGATCTCGCACATCAGCTCGCGAACTTTCCATTCGCTCGTGAACGATCCTGCATTTCCGATTGCCATGGCGGATTCTCCGATCCTACGTTCTCGGCCGGTAGGAGTGTTCAAAGCGACAAATGATCGATGAGGCACGCGCAATACGCGTCCACGGGTGTTTTGGTCTTGCCGAACGGGTTGGCGGCCTCGCGGCCTTCGCTCAACCCGATGATCGCGCCGGGGCTTGCTCCCAGGTCGTCGTAGGCGATCACTTCCTCACCCCGCTTCGGCGAATCTTCGAGTAAGGCTTCCAGCGGCAACGGCAACGCAATAATGTATCGAGCGGCTTTCAAATTCGGATGCGAACGCGAGAGCGTGACTCGCCCGATGACCTCGGCGATCCTCATCGCGATCCCCCCTTCGCAAGCCATTCCGGCGGGATTGGCCCACCGGCGCGTCGGAACGTGAGCCCGACGTGCCGCAACAGGGCGATTGATTTACCAGAAGGTTCGACCACGAGAAGATTCGCTCCGAGGCCGCGAACGGCACGGGCGGCGGACTCGACGTCGTAAGCGAGCGCGGCACGGACGGAGGGAACCTGGCATCCCCGATACACGGCCACGGCTGCCTCGTCCGTCAAATGCAACACGCGTCGCCCTTCCCCGTCCGATAACCAGTGGATCGTCTCTTCAAGCGTCGTTCCCACCTCGTTCCAGACCTCGTTCGCCGAAAACAAGCTCTTGCGAAACGCCTCGATCAGCCCGGAAACCGACTCGATCGCGAACCCCCATTCCCCAAGGTCGCGAGCCCGTTCGACCTCACTTTTCGCCATGAACTGAATCACGATCCCGCGTTGCTTGAGGTAATCCTTCGCCAGGGGAGTGACCACCGTTCCGGGCGCGACCTTGACGGTCCTTAGCCCCGGACCTAGCAATTCGGCCTGACTCAGCGAAAGCAGTCTCCCCGCGAAAACATCTCCCTCGGGCTCTCGAAACTTCGAAGAATTCGCCAGGACCGGAGCCCGCCGGTCGGCCAGCACCGCACGGACGGCGGCGTCCACTTCGGAGAGTCCCGGGCCATTGTTGAGAATTGCTCGATCGACACTCATCGGTCGGGAAGCCCCATGACGCTCCATCGCCCGGGAGTGTTCTTGCCGATCTGTTCCTGAAGCGCCTGGCCGTCGTTCGTCACAAGTACCCTGTCCCCGCGTCCCGCCCCAAGCCGATCAAACGCCAGGACAGGCTCGCCGTCCGGGCCACCCGCCATTGTCTCGAGCATGACGACGAGCAACCGCTCACCCTGGAACGTGGGGTGCTTGATGGTCGATGTCGCTGTGCCGATGACGCGGCCTAACTGCATCACGATTGCCCTAAGAGTTAAACAGCAGATGACGCAGATGAACGCAGATCAGAAGATTCAATTTTGTTTCATATCTGTATTATCTGCGTCATCCGCGGCTAAATCGGTTTTCAAGCGAAGCGTAAGCCACCGACAACCGCGGTTCGACGCTGCCGGCAGAACGTCAAGGGAGTCGTCACTCCTTCGCCCGTCGGTCCCGCGATCGAGAAGGAAAGAACCCCCTCACCACCCAGGCCGAGTCCCGCGGGGCTCGGCCCGTTCACGACGAAGATCGTGCAGTCCATGATCCGGCCCATCTTCGACATCACCGTCGTGTCGCGCGAGTGCAAGATCGCCGTATGGCCGTAACCGTGTTCCGACTCCTTCGCGAGGGCGATCGCCCGGTCGACGCTACTGACCCGGACAAAGGGCACGAACGGCATCATCTGTTCGTGTTCCACGAACGGGTGTTCGGCCCCCGTTTCGCCGAAAAGGATCTGCGTCCCTTTCGGAACCGTAAATCCGGCCGCCTTGCCGAGGACGTCCGGGTCCTTGCCGACGAAGTCCTTATTCACATGCAATTGCCCGTCGCTTCCCTTCACGAATGCCGCCTTCGTCAGGGCATCGATCTGGTTCGCACTGAGCCGGAAGCCACCGTTCTGTCCAACCTCCTCCATCAGCTTCTCGAAGATCTCGG
>JAYUFP010000384.1:0-1805 GCA_043738665.1 Isosphaeraceae bacterium | reverse complement strand
CCTGTTGAGGGTCGATGACTTCGAGGTGCGAGAGGATGATCTGGAGCGACCCTTGGAAGACCTGGGTCTTGCCTTTGACGTGCAGGAAATCGCCCGGCTCGAACGTCCGCGCCAGACCCTCGCTTGCGTTCCAGAGGCGGGCGCCCACGGTGCCGGACTTGTCCCGCAATTCGAGGTGGAGGTAGAGGTTTCCTTGGCGGTTGGCGCGGAGCTGCTTGTCGGCGACCAGGAAGGCCTCGTCGACCGCGTCGCCGTTGCTCAACTGATTCACGTATCGACGAGTCATTCGGTGGTGCTGCGTGGGTGTGTGTCGTGCGGGGAGGGGACTTTTCCGTGCAAGCCCTTCCAATATGGCCTCGCGGCGAGTCGCGATTGTAGGAGGACGCGGGCGGCGGGGTCAAGGGACTGCAAGCGCGCGACGAAACCCGGAGGCGTGTGTGCCCTCCGGGTTTCGTCGAGTGCTAGGGGGTGACGGGGCGAAAGCTCAGCCTCGGCCGCCGTTGCGCAGCATCTTGATCTTCGAGTTCGTGCTCGGCACACCCGCCGCGGAGACTCCTCCCGTGGCGGTGAGGCTTGGGACGAATCCCAGCGTGTTAAGCTGAGTCGGCGGGAAAGCCGGCGGGAAGACGCCGGTGGTCGAGCCGCCGACGGGGTTGCCGCCGAACGGCGCCGGGAACAACGGCACGTTGCTCGCGCCCCCGGCCACAAGAACGCCCGCTGGGGGGAGATTCTTGATCCGAGGTCCCACGGTGTGCGGCAGGTTGAAGTTGTTCGCGGGTCGGCTGAACTGAGGAACCCGCTGGAGCTGCTTGAGCTGGTTGGTCGGGTCGATGACGACCCCGATGTAGTACTTGCCCGGCGAAGTCGGCAGAGTGACGGGATTGCCGACGATGGTCACCACGTTTCTCTGCGGGATCAGGTTCGCGTCGCCGAAAATCGAACCTTGCGTGGCGACCTGGGATTCACCCGGGATATTCGGGATCGAGACGCTCGGGAAGGTGTACTGCGCGACGATCGTGCTCCCCTGGTTAAACGTGGGGGTGGTCGAGGCGACCAGGTCGATCGTGAAGCTCCCTTGCAAGTTCGTGTCGGCGGGTCCGAGGTTCGCGACCCGGATATTCGGCTGGATCGTGTCGCCGGGCTGGATCGTCGGCGGGACGTCAAGTCCCACGACGGCGAGCTCCGGCAGAGGAGCCTCGATCGTCAACGCCACGGTCTTGCCGGCATTGTTGTTGTAGTCGGTTTCGAGGACGTCGTGGGTCGGATTCACGACGAAGAACAGGTAAATCTTGCCGCCGTTACCGGGGAAACCCGCCGGCCGTTGCGGCATGTTCAGTGTGGTCGTGGTCTGAATGTCGGAATTCTGCGCCTGTGCGGCCGTGTCGAACTTCCCGATCAGAACAGCGCCTTTGAGCCGGTGCGAGTTGCGGGCCGCGTAGACCGCGACGGTGTAAGGACCCGAGTCCGCCAAGCTGACCGACCCGGGCCTCAGGGAGAGCGGTTCGATGGTCGAGCTCGCGCCGATATTTCTGACGTCCGTGGTGACGGTGACCTGTCCGCCCCAGGAGGCGACCGGTGAGGCGTAGCCGGAGACCGTCAAATCCGGGAGCGACATCCCGAGCGTGCTGTACGCCATGAGTTCGCGACGTTCCAAACCTTCCACCGCGGCGAGGCACGGCCGGCGTCGGTCGTGGCCGTTCCGGCGCGTGCGCCGGGATTCCCATGAAAACACCGAACACCTCCCTGTGCCCAAGGGTCTACCGACCGAAACGCCGTCCGGCGTTCGCGGTCAATTCCGTTCCCGT
>JAYUFP010000383.1:0-1805 GCA_043738665.1 Isosphaeraceae bacterium | reverse complement strand
ACCTGGTGGCAGATGACCTTGTCGATCTGTTCGCCGACTAGGCCGAGCTTGCGGAGGAACGCCAGCCAGGTCCGCGTTCCGAGTTCGACGCCGTTCTTGAGGACCGCCGCGGAATCCGTCGAGATGAACTGCGCGAAGTAATGGGCGAGCGGGATCTGGTTGATCGCCTCGATCCCCCAGCGGCAGAGGTTGTGAAACTGCGGGGCCGTCTGCGTGACGCCTCCAAGCAAACGCCGTCGCTTCTCCGAAGAGAACGAGCCGTCGGTCAGCAAGACGGCCACCGCCCCCGAGCCCCCCGTGAGCGTCGCCAGGGAGTACTTGAAGTTCTCCATCGTCGGCACTTCGAGCATTTTGTCGATCATGATGTCGTTGATCTCGCGGGCCGTCTCGCACGAGACGACCATCCCGGCGCGCGCCTGTCCGAGTTCGATCCGGTTGGCGATCTCGACCATGCCGTTGAGGACGCCGAGGCAGGCGTTGCTGAGGTCGAACACCGCCGCGCCGGGGTTCACGCCGACGTTCGCGGCGACCTTGCAGGCGGTCGCCGGCTCGAAAAACTCGCGACAGACTCCGGCGTAGATCAGGACTTCGAGGTCGTTGGGCTCCACGTTCGAACCTTCGAGTGCGTGCCGGGCCGCGGCGGAGGCGCCGTCGGAGAGGGAAAACCCGGGGTCCCACCAGCGTCTCTCGGTGATGCCGGTGAGGGCTTCGAGCTGGCCGTGGGGGAGGTGGAGCGTTTCATAGAGCCGCCCGAGCCGGCCCTCCAGCTCGCGCGAGGTCACCACCACGGGCGGAAGCTCGTAGCCGATCGCGTCGATATAGACCCGCGAATATTTCATCGGACTTCACGCCAGCTTGATCGAGAATTCGTTCATCTGATAAATGATCCGGCCGTCGACCGTGAGGAATCCGTCGGCGGTCAAACGCTTCGTCGCGTCGTCAACCTTGGTGACGACGGCCTGCACGGTCACGACCTTGTCGGACGGCAAAACCTGCCCCCGGTAGACCCACTGGTGAGGGGTTCCGAGCCCGATCGGCTCGAAGTCGAGTCCGTCCGGCTCCCCATTCCCCCAGCGTTCGGCCGCAACGACTTTAAGCAGTTGCAGGAACGATTCCAACCCCAAGGAGCCGGGAACCACCGGATCCCGGTAGAAATGGGCCTCGAAAAACCAAGCCGAGGGGTCGACCGCAAGGGTGCCCGAGATGAACCCGAGCCCGTGCGGGCCGCCGTCCGCGATGAACGCATCCACCCGGTCGATCATCCTCAGAAGCGGATCGGGGAACGGCGGGGTTTCGGGGAAATCGAACGAACGGGCCCGGGCGAGTTCTTCGGGGTTCGGCTGAAAAGGCACGGCCTCACGAATTCCGACCTGGTCGCGGAGGGCCTCGTGCCTGAAGAATCCGAAGTAGGTGTTCCCTGTATAAACCGGGCCGTGCTCGTCCCGGGTTTCAAGGTCGAAGTGCTGAATGATCATCCCCCCCGACTTGGACACCCGCGTCATCTTGACGCGCGACGAGAGCGTGCCCGAGGTCGGAACCGCGGGGACGTGGAGCGTGCCTGTGCCCCCCAGGTTCCGGTACGAAAGGTCGTGCTCGTCGGTCAGGGCCGAGCCGACGTAGGCCGACAGCCAGCCGCAGACCTGCAACGGGATTTCGAGAAGGATGGAGAAGGGCATCGACCCCGAGCGGTTGGACGCAAAGTACCAGGCGTCAGGGGGGACGTCATACTCGCCGACCGCGGCGGCACCCGCCGCCATGACCCAGGGTTCACCCTCGACGTGGACGACCCGGTCCAGGAAGGAATA
>JAYUFP010000382.1:0-5791 GCA_043738665.1 Isosphaeraceae bacterium | reverse complement strand
CGTACCAGTGAACACGGCCGAGCCCTGAAGCGATGTCCGTAAAAGTACGGTATCGGGGATCAGGGACGGTTTTGCAATATTGTAAGAGGCGTTTTGCTTCCGCTTTCGAGGTCGATCGAAGCGGGAGCAGGCTCCCGCACTCCAAGGACCCGAAAGTCGGGAGAAAGCGCCCGGCCTGGTCGATCCGCGTCCGCCGCGTGCATCCGCCGGAATGCGTTGGCGCACCCCGTCCGGTCGTGCTGAGCCGTCGATTCAGGGCTTTGCTCGGCCTACCCGGGTCAAGAATCCGGTCCCGAATAGGACGCGTTACAACTTTCGGTCTCCCAGAGCGTGACCTCGACGACGGGCAGGCCGCATTCGACGGTCTTGTCGTAAATCAAACGCGCGATGTTCTCCGCCGTCGGATTCGAATCCATCACGAACACGCGCTCGCCGCGTTCCCGGAGCAGGGGGAGGATCGGGTCTTCCCGGCAAAGAAGCATGTTGTGGTCGAGAGTCTCGTCGATCCACTTCTGGACGTGCCGCTTGATGTCGGTGAAATCGACGAGCATGCCCCGGGGGTCAAGGCTCGGCGCCTCCAGCACGATGATGGCTTTGCCGTTGTGACCGTGGAGGTGACGGCACTTGCCGTCGTAGTTGAGAAGTCGGTGGCCGTAACAAAACGCGATCTCGCGGGTCACTCGGTACATGCGTGGGGCTCGTCCTGAAGACTGGCGGCGGGGTTCGTGGCGTAATCGGTGAGGTCCGGGCATCCAACGTTTCGGAATGCCCGGCGTCGCTCCTCGCACTTATTGCAGACTCCGCAATGCCTTCGATTCGATGGGTTGAGACAGGAGAACGTGAGATCGAGCGGCAACCCGTCTCCTCGTGCGATCACCTGCGTCTTGCTTAGCCGTTCGTAGGGGCGGATGATTTTCAATTGGCCGGACATCGCCCGATTCAACAACTCCGCGAGGTCTTGGAAGAACTCTTTAGCACTGTCCGGGAACGGGTTTCCTTTCAGTGTGCCGAAGGCCAGGATCTCGACCTCACGGAGCCGGCACCAGACGGCGGCCTTGGTCGCTAGAAGCAGGTTCCGGCCTGGTAGATAAACCGCGTCGTGGGCCGTGTCAAAATCCGGCACCCCCCGCTTTCCGGAATTGCTCCAATGTCCGCCGTAGATCTCGGCGATCGGTTCCTCAAGAACGGTCAAGGGGCGGATTCCCGGAAAACGCTTGCCGACATGGCTCAGATAGTTTCGGAGGCGTTCCAGTTCGACGTCTTCCCATCTCAGACCGAAACGGACGTAAATCGGGTGAATGATCGGGTACTCGCGGAGCAGATCTACGCAAAGGATCGCGCTGTCGACACCACCACTCACAAGCACCGCGGCCTCGGCCGATCCGTTCACTTCAACCATAAGGACAGCTCCATGCCACCTGGGGCGCCCATCCGCAAAATCGATCGGCCGAAGGTCGCTCTTGCGAGGCGACCTTTAGGAATTCTAGACCGCCGCCATCAACCCCGGCAAGATTTGCTGAAACGTGGAAAGATTGGCGATTGGAACAGCACCCGCTTCCTTCGACAGGGTAATACGATTGTTGACAGGAAATCCACTTACTGTAACGCTGGGTGGTACGCGATGTATCGGGCTAATTTTGTATGGATGAAGGTGACCCAGCATAACCGACTCGTCGCAAAGAAGTGGGTTGGCGAGGATATGGTGATCGTATTCCCGTCACACAACTTCACAATGAAAAAATTTGGGGTGGACACTTGGATTCTCGTCGAGTGATAACACCTCGCTCCGGAGCATTCCCATGAAGCAGATCTCCATGAATCTCGGATTGCTGGCGCTGCTGGGCCTCGCAGAGAGTGGGATTGGTCAGGGCGTTGCCCCAAAAACACTCGTCCCTCCAGCCGCAGGCAAGAAATCGTCTCAAATCTCACCTGACCGGACGAAGAAAGGATCAGGCGCTCGTGTTGAGGGTGCCGAGGCACAACGGAACATTGCCGAGGCATACCGCTACACGGGCACGACGGTGATCCCGAGTCGGGATTTAGATGCCGCCAATCCTCAGGTCAAGAAGATTTGCGAGATGCTTTCTGGGGCGGACATGATTCCGGATCAGCGTGTGTTACGTTTTTCGGGATTGGACCCCAGATTCACAGTCGTTGGTTGGCATCTCACCGTTGAGAAGTTGGATGTCGGGGAGAACGATAGCTTGGTGCGAATACGTGCCGCTCCCCTGCTCCGGGCGCCTGGGGAAGGCAAGATCGGTGTGTTTACGTTCTATCGCGAAAACTACCGCGTCTCTGGAGGGAAACTCCAGTTCGTGGGTGGCGAGCCGATCCCTAAGGATTTAAGCATCAATACCGCAATCCAGTAAGCACTTAGCGGCGTTCCGGTCAGCCTTTGTTGAGAATGATCAACGCGGTTAGAAAGTGTCTTGGGGAATTGGGCGAGGGCGCCCCCCGCATGTTTATTCTCCGACTGTCGTCTGTGGAAATGAATCCGTTGGCGCACCCCGGGGCTCTTGTCACTCCGCGCTAGGACGGTATACTTGACCGATCGCACTGCACTTAACGCACCCGTAGCTCAATTGGATAGAGCATCGGTCTTCGGAACCGACGGTTAGAGGTTCGACTCCTCTCGGGTGTAATCCTCAAACGAGTGAACGATCCCCATAAAGTCCAGTGCGACGTGGCACACGATCCATTTCCGAACTCCCATTCGCACTCCGCTACCCCTCGTCACTGACATCGCGCGACGAATCCCGTCTTTAGGCATTTCGACCCGATCCCGGGGGCGACTGATCGCCTATCTTGGCCACCTTGGCGGAATAGAGTCGGCAAGGGGTCAGAGCAATTCGCTCGGTCTGTCCATCCCGGCCGATGAACTCGACTGGCGTCAACCACTCAGAAATCCACGGGTTGTTCCCGAGACACCTTGCGTTCAATCCTCGGGAGTCATTCCCACCGAGGGAAACACACCTCAGCGTGGAGCGATTCACTTGCCGATCGGTCAGATCGGAGAGTTCACTCTACTCACTAATCGGTGACTTCCCCTGTCTTTGGCGCTCCCGGTCGTTTCCCTTCCGGAGCCAGGAAGTCGCCTTTTTGCGCCACAAATCGACCTCTTGCTTCTCGTATCAGCCCTCGCACACATGCATGTCAGAGACGGAGAAGGGATAGCGAGTCAAGATCCAACCCCGCCGATACCAATTACCCTTCCTTGGGTTCTCGGCCATTAACTTGAGTACGTCTCGACGGCGGTCCGTTCCAGTGCGATCGCCGGCGACGGTGAATTTACCGGACAGCGTGCCCGGTTGCTTGGCGATCAATTCGGAATCGCGAAGGTCTTGATGACACCTGCGTGTACGGCCGCTCTTGAGCTGGCCGCCCGGCTTTGCGAACTCCGAGTGGGTGACGAGGTCATCGTCCCGTCTCACAGGTTCGTCTCGACGGCAAGTGCGTTCGTCCGCGTCGATGCGCGCCCCGTGTTCGTTGAGATCCTGCCCGAGACTCTGAACGTCGACCCCGAGCGGATTAAGGAAGCGGTCATTGATCAAGTGCCGACGGCTCGCGATTTACGAATACTACAAGAATCGCTTCGCGACATTGGAGGCCGCAGGATGCCTGCGCACTCCCCACGTCCCCGACAACAGGAAGAATCATTGCTGGACGTTTTATCTTCTGCTGGAAAGTGGTGAGGTCCGCGACAACTTGTTGGCGTATCTCAAGTCGCACGGGGTCTCGGCGGTCTTTCACTTCGTACCGCTTCACCTATCACCGATGGGACGGGCGTTCGGCTACCGTGAGGGGGATTTACCCATCACCGAAGACCTCGCATCGCGGATTCTGCGACTTCCGTCATTCGGAACGATCACTCGCGACCAGCAGAACCGGGTGGTGGATCTCATCACCGCATACTTGAACACATCCAAGACTTCAATGACAACCTCGTATTCTCTACTGACGGCCCATGGCGTCTTGGAAGGTATACCTCGGTGATCGAGGTCGCGGATTCCCCGCCCCCGGCGCCCTCCATTGTCGTACCCGCTTACCGCAGGGCCGATTGCGTCGAGGCGCTTGCGGCCGCCGTTCGAGCTGCCTTCAGCACAACGGCGTGGTCTTATGAATTGATCCTGGTCAACGACGGATCGACCGAAGCGACCTGGTCGGTGATCGAGAAGCTCTGCCGAACCGATCCGAAAGTCGTCGGCATCGACTTGCGCAATAATTTCGGCCAGGACAACGCCATACTCACCGGCCTTCGCGTCGTATGGGGCCGGTTCGTGGCCGTGATGGACGATGACTTGCGGCACGATCCCGCCGACCTGCCGACGCTCTTGTCCCGACGTGAACAGCAGCGACCCGACGGGGGTCCGCCCGACGTGGTGTGTGCCGACTTTCGATCGAAACGTCAAGCGGCCTGGAAGAACCCGGGAAGCTGGTTCAATGGAAAGGTCGCCGAGTACGTGCTCAACAAACCCAAGGGTCTCTACCTGTCTCCGCATTAGGTCTTCAGGCGAGAAATCGCGGACTGGGTTTGCCGTTACGACGGCCCGGAGCCTTACCTTGACGGCCTCTTTTTTCAAGTGACGTTGCGGATTCCCAGGGTGACCGTGGAGCATCATCGGCGCTTTGCCGGACGTGGTCACTTTAACCTGGCGCGATCCCTCGCGGATGTGGGCGAGGCTGGCCACAGGCTTCTCGGTTCGCCCGCTCCGTCTGGTCACCTTTTGCGGGGTGGGGCTGGGAGCGCTTGGAGGGTTGGTCGCCGCGAGCGTCGTCTTCTACCGTCTTGTCTATCCGGAATGGTTTGAAGCGGCCGTGGCGGGCTGGGCGTCATTGATGGTCGGCCAGTTCCTCATCGGGGGCGTGCAGATGGTCTTTCTCGGCGTGCTGGGCGAGTACGCCGGCCGGATGCACACCGTGGTGGCCGGCAAGAAACCGCAGGCCGTTGTTCGCCTGATTGTCCGAGGCGCATGGACGGCCGGCACTCCGGGCAGGGGCTGACCATGGCGCAGAGCCTCGTCTACCGCAACGCGTTGCTCTAAGAGCTTGCAATGCTCGCTCTTTACGGCCGTCACTCCGGGGCACGTTACCGCGCGATTGCCGGCTTGATTGCGCCGGGTTCGAGCGACCTGGACTTCTGCCGTGGACCGGGGGGTACTCTACGATCGCTATCTCCGAGCCCCAGGGATCGACTACACGGGCGTGGACACTGTTTTGCTTCAGCCGGAAATGGAGAGACGCCGTGCCCGAGTTATACTACAACTCGGGAGGAGTTGCTCCGATGCGAAAGCCCCGAAAGAACTACACGCCCCCTGAGAAGGTCGCCATCCTCAGGCGACATCTGCTGGACAAGGTGCCCGTTTCAGACCTCTGCGACGAGTACCAGCTTCAACCCACCCTGTTCTACGCCTGGCAGAAACGGTTCTTCGAGAACGGGGCCTCGGCCTTCGAGCGGAAGAACGGGTCCGCCGATCAGGCCCTCCAGAAAACCATCGCGGCGCTGCGGGACAAGCTTCAGCGCAAGAACGAGGTCGTCGCGGAATTGATGGAAAAACATATCCAACTAAAAAAAGCCTGGCGCTCGCCAGTTGGTGCGCGAAAACAGGAGAAATACACAAAATGGGCAGAATGTTCTCTGGGTGATTCCGCAGTGGGGGGTGACTTTCGCGACCCGATCGATCAAAAAGGCACACACGATGGATCCCCATAGTTTCAGTATGGAGACACACCGTGCGCGCCACCGACGCACTTCAGACTACCATCACGTTTCAACCCGTCAACGTGATAGACC
>JAYUFP010000381.1:0-1812 GCA_043738665.1 Isosphaeraceae bacterium | reverse complement strand
CCGACCTACTCGGGCAGAGCTACTTCGTCAACCAGCTCCGCCGCAAAGCGACCGGAGTGACGGTGGCCGCGGAGATCCTCGGCTCCGAGGAGTATTTCGCCGACAACACGATCGCCCCCGCCGCGACGGCCTGATCGGCGTTCCGACCCGACCGCACGCGACACGGACACGTCCCCGCCTCACGGACCCCGCGGTCCGGGAAGCGGGGACGTTCTTTTGTCACGTCGAGTTTCGTAAAGTGGGTGGCTCATCCCGCGTTTCGGGGGTTTTGTGTTCGGGGCCGAAAATGGCCGATGGCCGATGACCAATCGGCGATCAACGCAGTTGAATTTGGTAATCGGCCATCGATCATCGGCCATCGATCATCATGGCGGCCGACCCCCCGAAACGAAGGATGAGCCAAGTGAGTTTTTCCCGGGAGGACGTCTCGTGGCCGACACGTTGAGCGAATCTCAAATCCATGACCTGTCCGCCTCCGCACGCGGAGCAAGTGAACACGCCTACGCACCTTACAGCAAGTTCCGCGTCGGCGCGGCGATCCTCACGGAAGAGGGCGAGATCTTCTCCGGCTGCAACGTCGAGAACGCCTCATACGGCCTGACGATCTGTGCCGAGCGTAATGCCGTCTTCAAGGCCGCGGCCGCCGGAAAGCGGACCGTGATCGCCGTCGCGGTTTACACGCCGACGGCCTCCCCCACGGCCCCTTGCGGCGCGTGCCGACAGGTCCTCAACGAGTTCGGACCCGACGCCCGCGTCTTCTGCTTCTGCGACGGACCGGGGACGATCGAGGCGAGCCTGGCCGAACTGCTCCCGAACGCGTTCGGGCCGAAAAACCTTGAAGACGCGCACGGATAATCATGGGTGAAAACGATGTCCAGACGCTGGGTCGGGATCGACGAGGCGGGGTACGGTCCGAGCCTGGGTCCGCTCGTGATGACGGCCGTCGTCGCGACCTCCGACGGCGACCGTCCCCTCGACATTTGGACCGACCTCGCCGCCACGGTCGCCCGCGCCGGGGGCGACCCGAATGCGCTCTGGGTCGATGATTCGAAAGCGATCTACAAGGCGGGCACGGGCCGCGATCGCCTGGAAACCACGTGCCTGGCGGCCGCGGCCGAGCTCTCCGCCGGAGTTCCCCCGAAAACCTTCGGCGGCCTGCTCGCGGCGCTCGGCGCCGGGACGCTCGATGAGGTGGAACTCTCGCCCTGGCTCGACTCGGGTGATCCCTTGCTGACGGAGCGCCCCCTATCGCATCCGCGACCGTTCGCGGGAGCGCCTTGGCGGATCGAGACGATCCGCAGCGTCGTGGTCGGGCCTTCACGATTCAACGCCGGATTGGGACGTCACGGGTCAAAGGCCAAAGTCCATTTCGAGGCATTCACGACGCTTTTGCTCGACGTTTGGAGTCGCGCCGGCGACGGTCTGGTCACGCAGGTCCGCGGCGACAAGCACGGCGGGCGGCACTATTACCACGAGCCGCTGGTGAACGTTTTTCCCGACGCCTGGATCGACCGCGGCCCGGAAGGCCCCGCGCTGAGTTCCTACACCGTTCGGGAAAGTGGGCGACGCTTGGAACTCAGCCTGGCCCCACGCGCCGATGCGGGCGACGGGCTGGTCGCTCTGGCGTCCGTGGTGAGCAAGGCGGTCCGTGAATATTGGATGGACGCGTTCAATATTCACTGGGCGGCACGGATTCCCGGGTTGAGGCCGACGGCCGGGTATCCCGTCGATGCCTTACGATTCCGCCGCGAGATCGAGCCGCATTGCGAACGGCGAGGCCTTGACCCCTCGGAGTGGTGGCGAACCAAGTAG
>JAYUFP010000380.1:0-5805 GCA_043738665.1 Isosphaeraceae bacterium | reverse complement strand
GCCGAGGAACTCGCCGACACGATCGGCATCGTCAACCACGGCCGGATGCTCGCCGAGGGAACACTCGCGGACCTCCGCGAACGGGTCCAGTCGCAGGGTTCGCTCGAAGATCTGTTCCTGAAACTCACGGGAGGACTTCGGCCGTCCGCCAACGGACGAGCCCCCGCGCCATTGGCGACTGAGGCGAGTCCGGGAGAGGTCCCTTCATGACGTCAGTCTTGGTTACCGAGTCCGGCTCGAACCGGTTGACCTCAACCTCCCGGGTCAAGCACGCGTTCCATTTCCTCCGCTGGAGACTCGGGCGAAACGTCGTCCATTCGTTGATTTTCGGCTCGAGACTGCGGACGGGGATGATCATCTTTTGCAGCATGGTCTTCTGGACGGGGCTCTTCGCCCTCTTTTTCAAAGGCTTTCAGTTTATCGGGATCTACGTCGACCTGGTCAACACGATCGTCGAGTACCTGTTCGGGATGTTCTTCCTCTCCCTCTTGATCATGCTCTTCTTTTCGAGCGGCATACTCACATACACCGGGCTTTTTCAGTCGCGCGAGGCCGCCTATCTGTTGACGACCCCGGCCGCCGCCGACCGGGTGTTCGCTTATAAGTTTTTTGAGGCGATCGGGTTTTCGAGCTGGGGGTTCCTGCTTCTGGGGAGCCCGATGCTCGTCGCCTACGGGATCACGGTTCAAACATCGTCGTATTTCTATGCGTTCGCGCTTGTCTTCCTGTTTGCGTTCGTGCTGTTGCCGGGTTCGCTCGGCGCGATCACGGCGGTCCTCGTGGCGAACTTTTTTCCGAGACGACAGAAGACGATCCTCGCGATGTCCTTGGGCGTGCTGATCCTGGCGGGGGTCGGATTGATCGCCCGACTGATCCGGACCCCCGGCGATTCGATGTCGATCGACTGGGTCGGCGGGATGCTTCAGAAGCTGGAATGGAGCCAGAGCCCAATTTGGCCGAGCCGGTGGATGGCGGCGGGGTTACTGGCGGCGGCGAAGGGGGAGTGGCGGACCGGCCTCTTCTATCTCCAGGTTCTCAGCGCCCATTCGCTGGTGGCTTACCTGATTGCCGCGGTGATCGCGCGCGACCTTTATCGCCCCGGGTACAGCCGAGTCCAGGGTTCACGGTCTTCCCGCAAGCGGAACGGGCTTTATTTTCTGGACACCCTGTTCCACCGCGTCTTTTTCTTCCTGCCGCGACCGATCCGGCTCTTGATCCTCAAAGACCTGAGAACGTTTCGCAGAGACCCGGCGCAATGGTCACAATTCCTGATCTTCTTCGGGCTCCTGGCCTTCTACTTCGTCAACATCCGCAGACTGAGTTACGACGTTCAAAGCCCGTACTGGCGGAACCTCGTGAGCTTCTTGAACCTCTCGGTCACCGCGTTGATCCTTTCCACGTTCACAAGCCGCTTCATCTTTCCGATGCTCTCGCTGGAAGGCCGCAACTTCTGGATCCTGGGCCTCTTCCCGCTGGAGCGTGAGGCAATCCTTTGGGGCAAGTTCGCCTTCGCCTCGGGAATCAGCCTCGTCGCGACGGAAACCCTCGTGATCCTGAGCGACTTGATGCTCCGGATCAATCCCGCGATGATCGCGCTCCACACCGGCATGGTGGCCGTGCTCTGCCTGGGACTCTCTGGAATCAGCGTCGGGCTCGGCGCGAGGTTGCCGAACCTGACCGAGAGCGACCCTTCGAAGATCGCCGCGGGCTTCGGCGGCACCTTGAACCTGCTCGTGAGCCTGGTCTTCATCGCGTCCATCGTGACATCGCTGGCACTCCCCTGCCACCTCTACTTCGCGGGGCCAGAGGCCGAGCAACTCGGCATCGAAGCGATTTCGCTCGAACGATTCCGATTCTGGCTCACCTGCGCAATCGCCGGCAGCCTGGTGGTCGGCGTGGCGGGAACCATCCTGCCGCTGCGGATAGGGATCAAGGCGTTTCAGCGGATGGAATTTTGACGACGCGCGCCGGCCTTCGACAGACGGGAAGCCGTGTCAAGGAGGAATCAGATCTTCGGTGCCGGCCGGATTCGTATCATCTCCGGTATGAACACGCTGAACGCCCCAGGCAGTTCGGCGGCATGTCTTTGAAACGCCTCGGCGACGAGGTCCGCTTTCGCGGAGAGAGGCAGGCCGGCTAGGCGGAGTGGCACCAAACCGGAATGCCATCGACCCAAACGAAACACGAGTTCGCCGAAGTCTTGATCCGCGGTCACCAATGAGGGCGCGACTGTCATTGGCCAGCCGAAGGACTGCCTCATCGGTGACGCTCGGAGATGTGGACGCTTGAGTTGGTCCTGGTCGCCGCGATCCTCACGGTCTCAGGTGCGTCGGAATCGAATCAAGGTGAAAACACTTCGATCACGGAGCAGACGGACGGCCAACTTTTAGGCCTTGCGCACACTTCTTTTTACAACGACCCGACACAGAGCTAAAGAGCCCGGCGCGACGCGTTCCCGCGGAGGACCGTGGGAACGAGGACGATTTCCAGCCTTCCGTCGGCTCATTGTCTTTTTAGACGGGCGCTTCGCCGCCTCCGGCGGTAAACAAGACGTTATCCAAGGATCGTGTCATCGGCCGCGCTTCGCTTTCGATTGCGTCCCCGCCGAGAGTAAGCGTCCGTCGATCTTTAGAAGCGGTCGCCGGTTGAGAACCCGTGACCGTTCCCGATGATCGCTAATTTTCACTTTAATCATTTACAGCCGGCCGTCGCAGGCAGGGGAAACAGCAAGGATTGATTCATCGTGATTCCACCTTCGATAACGAGCGCGGTGACTCTTCCCATGTGATCACGGTCCCCGCGGCGAGGTTCCTCCGGCTCTCGACCCGGCCCGACGGCCAGACGACTTCGAGCCGATCGACCCGATCGGCCTGACCCAGGCCGAAGTGGACTCGACGATCGTGAGAGGATACGTAGCTCCCTCCCCCGGTGATCGCGCGGACGATCCTCCTCCCGCCGGCTTCCGCGGTGAGTCGGGCGCCGACGGCATCGCGGTTCCCTCCGGCCCCCTTGAGATCCACGATCAGGAAATTTCCTCGACGCGTCGACTCGTTCCAGAGGACCACGGCGGGAGCATGATGGTGAACGACGACCAGATCGATGTCGCCGTCTCCGTCGATGTCACCCGCCGCGAGTCCGCGACCCATGTGAAGACTCGTAAAATACGGTCCCGCCCCGGCGGTCACGTTTTCGAAGCGGCCGTTGCCGTGATTGCGCCAGAGTATCGGCGGATTTTCATAAAGGAACGGCTGTCCCGGTTCGCGGCGGATGTGACCGTTGGTCACGATCAAGTCGAGGTTTCCGTCGAGGTCGAAATCGGCGAAAGCCGTCCCCCATCCGGTCAAGGGCCGGCTGTCACTCGCCAGGCCGGCGACGTTGGTCTGGTCTTGATAATAGAGTCCGCCTCCGGGCGATTTCCGGGCGCGCCATAAGGTGTCGTGCTCGCCGAAGAAGTGGGTCACGAGGAGGTCCGGTAGGCCGTCGCCGTCGGAGTCGCCGAGTGCGATGCCCATGTTGGCCTCGGCCTGGCCTTCGCCATTGAAGGCGAGGCCGACCGAGTCGGCGACATCTTCGAACGTACCGTCTCCCTTGTTCCGCCAGAGGGAGTTGGCCTGGGCGTCGTTGGCGACGAATAGGTCGACCCGGCCGTCGCCGTCGAAGTCCGACGCGATGACCCCCATGCCACGACCCTCTCCTTTAATTCCCGAGGCTTCGGTCACGTCCTTGAACTTCCCCCCGCCTTCGTTCCGGTAGAGTTTATCGGGATGACCGGAAAACTTGGCGGGCATCCCGTATTCCGGCTTCCCGGTCGTGTCGTCGCGGGCGAAGGGGGCATCGGTCGGGTTGAAGCGGAGGTAGTTGGCGACGAACAGGTCGAGGTTCCCGTCGCCGTCCAGGTCGGCGAACGCCGCTCCCAGGCTCCAGAGTCCGCATTCGACGCCCGCTTCGGTGGTGACGTCCGTGAACGTTCCGCGGTCATTCCGCCAGAGCGTGTTCCGGCCGTGGCGGGTCACGTAGATATCGGGGTCGCCGTCGCCGTCGTAATCGGCGACGGTCAACCCTTGACCGTAGCCTTTGGGATGAAGACCGACGCGTGCGGAAACGTCCTCGAAGCGGCCCCCGCCCTGGTTTTCGAGCAAGACGTCGGACTTGCCGGGGTTCGAAAGGTCGACCGGAAGGGGCACACCCTGGGCAAAGAACAGGTCGAGGTCGCCGTCGCCGTCGTAGTCGAGGAGACCGACGCCCCCGCCGGTCGTTTCAACAGGCCACGCCGCGCCCGATTCACCACGGTCATACGAGAACGGGAGTTCCTGAGCACGGAACGCGAGGGCCGGTTTCGACGCCTTCGGAACGATCGGGTCGGAGGCACGGTTCGAGGTCTTCGAGGCGACGCTTGAGGTGCCGGTCGTTCCCGTCGGTGAACACCCCGCGATGCCGATCAGGAGCACGGCCGCGACGACCGGACTTGGAGAACACCGCCGAATCGTTCTCGTACTCCGTCGCGGCTCGTTTCGGCACCCGGCGAGACTCATTCGGCACCCCTTTTTTTGAGAGGGACTCACAGGGAATCCGCAACCCGCTTCCACCCTTCGGCGACCCGAATGAATCCGAGCGTCTCGCAGATCGACGCGAGTTGCCTGATCGCGGACGGAAGCTCGGGGCTTCCCGTCGCTCGCTTCGACTGAGCGTCCAGAACGTCCGCGTACGCCTTCGGCAACTCAGCGCGGGCTTCGCGTAGGTCTTTCGCCCGCTTGCGATGCTCGGCCGCCTGTTCGCGGCGGCCGAGTCGTTCCTCGGCGATCGCGAGGCGGTAGTGGTATTCGACGACGTTCGGATTGAGCTTAACAGCCTCTCGGTAACACTCGGCGGCCCCGACCATGTCCCCGGCGACCTCCTTGGTCACGCCGCGGAACTTCCAGATTTCAGGCTCGGCTTCAACCGATCCGGGGGCTTTTTTCTGAGCGGCATTGAGCGCGTCACGGTCACCGCGCTCGTGCAGCATGGTCAGATAATCGCGCCAGGCGCGGGCGTCATCGGGACGGGCCTGGATGCACTTTTGGAAGAGTGCCTCGGCCTCCTCCGGATGACCGAGAGACTGCTCGGCGCGGGCGAGGGCTCGGACGGCCTCCCAGTCGTCCGCCGCGGCCGCCACGTAAAGCCGGAGCCTGGGGATCGATTCCGCCGGAGCGACGCGTTCGAGCTCGGCACGGATTCGCCAGGTCAGAAGCGTCGGTCGGTCGTCGGAATTCGCCTCGTCATAGGCCCGCCAGAGGACGACGAACGCGTCGTCCCAGCGGTCTTCCGTCGCATAAAGTTTCAAGAGTTCGAACACGGTGTCGTGAAAGACGTCAGGAGGCGAGGGATGAAGCGGGTCTTCCTTCACGATCTTTAGCCAGGCGGCTTCGGCGTCTTTAGCGCGGCCCAGCATGAGGCCAACGCTCCCTTCGCGGAAGAGCGCCTCGGCCTTCTTGGGCCACCAGAACGGAACCCGATGGAGCTCCGCCGCACACCCCTTCAGGTCGTCTCGCGCGGCGAGAACCCGCGCGAGGTTGATCCGCGCTTCGCCGTCGTTCGGCGAGCGTCTCAGAACCTCACGGAGCCCCGACTCCGCCTCAACGAATTTCCCGGAGTTCATCAGAACCGCGATGGATTTGCGATCGGGGATCGGTCGAACCTCCCGCAGGCACCACCAGGCGTCGAAACCCGCGAGTGATGCGATCAGCAATCCCTGGACGACCGTCCTCGCCGTCCAACGCCACCAAGGCCGACGTCCGCCTTTGGCGCGCGGGGCGACGACGACCGTCT
>JAYUFP010000379.1:0-1820 GCA_043738665.1 Isosphaeraceae bacterium | reverse complement strand
AGGATGGAGGGAGTCGACCTCGGGGTCTTCTCGCCGGAGGCCAATCGGTTGGGCATGATCTTCCCCGGCATGGACCCCTATCTTGAAGACGATCGTTTTTGGAAGGGCGTGCATACCGCCTTCGTGGTCTATCTCGGCGACTTCCTCCAACCGCGCCTCCGCCCGAACTACGTCGCCCACATCGAACTACGAGTCTATTCCGAGTTTGCCTGCCATTCCCTTCTTCGAAATCGGGCAGGTATCAAGGGTCGATCCGGTCCCCAAGCCGGAACGAAGGGTAACGAAGAGGCAGACGAGCCGATTCGCGTTCGCGTCTTCCTCGAACCGACTCATGAATCGTCTATCGCGATCCTCGATCTCCGGGCGGGCCGGCGGGTCGTCACGGTCATCGAAGTGATCAGCCCCACGAATCAATACGCAGGTCCGGGACGCGAGTCATATCTGGCCAAGCAGCGGGAGGTTCTCACCAGCGATGTCCACCTCGTGGAGATCGACCTCCTCCGTCAAGGCCCGCACGTCCTGGCCGTCCCGGAGCACGCCGCCCGCGAGCGCGCGAATTACGATTACCTGACCTGCGTCAATCGCGCTGAAGGGCTTCGAGAAGCCTTCGATCTCTACCCGACCCGGCTTCGAGACAGGTTGCCTCGGGTCCGAATCCCGCTCGCGGACGAAGACCCCGACGTGGTTCTCGACGTCCAGGCCGTGTTGTCGCGGACGTATGACGCAGGGAGTTACCGCGAAGTCATCGATTACTCACGCCCCAGCATACCGCCGCTCAGCCAGGAAGACATGGAGTGGGCGAAAGGGCGTTTGTCCGACCGGGAAATCTGACCCGGTTCGCGACGCCCTCACGCCTTCTCAGCTCCTTGAGGTCCCCATTCAAACCGCACCGATTGCGTTCCGCGGCTCGATTGAGCCCTTCGCGGATCGCACGTTGCGAATCCGCGAAAGGTGCGATCCGTTTGGAACGACCAATCAACGGAACCCGCCCGCGACGTAAAGGGTCTCGCCGGTGATCCAACCGGAATCGCCCGAGGCGAGGAAAACGACGGCGGGGGCGATGTCCCGGGGCTGACCGATCCGTCCCAGCGGCGTCGTCGCTTCGATCTGCTTTCGCATGTCGCTTTCGGTGATCCCGCCGGACTGCGTGCCTTCGGTCTCCACCATGCCGGGATTGACGGAATTCACCCGGATTTTCCGGGCTCCGAGTTCCTTGGCGAACGCCTTCGTCACGGCGTCGACCGCCGCCTTGGTCCCGCTGTAGACTGCCGAGTTCGGGGGCGCGAGCGTGCTGACGACTGAGCTGATGTTGATGATGCTACCCCCGTCTCCTCCGAAGTGCTTGACCGCTTCTTGCGACGCGAGGATCAGACCCAGAACGTTGAGGTCGAACTGTTTGTGGAAGTGTTCCGCGGTGATGCTCTCGATCGGGGCGAACTCATAGATCCCCGCATTGTTCACGAGGACGTCGAGACGCCCGAACGCCTTTTTCGTCTCGGCGAAGAGCCGGAGGATGTCGTCGTGCTTGGCGACGTTCGCCTGGACGGCGACCGCCTTGCCGCCCTTCTCGGTGATCGCGGAGACGACGCGCTCGGCGCCTTCCTTGCTCGTCGAATAATTGACGACGACCGACGCACCCTCGGCCGCGAGGTGTTCGGCGATCGACGCCCCGATCCCCTTCGACGCACCCGTCACGACCGCCACTTTGCCACTGAGCTTTGCCATGGAATTCCCTCCCGTGAGTGTTGTTTCGGTCGAACGGGGGGTATGATAGACGGGGCTTTCGACAGGGCAAGTACGCACCTTTTTGTCAGTGCCTC
>JAYUFP010000378.1:0-5817 GCA_043738665.1 Isosphaeraceae bacterium | reverse complement strand
TCGGGACTGAAACCCGGAGACGAGATCGCCGCCGACCCCGAACTCCTGCCCGCCCCCGAGATTTCCCACGCCGGGCCGGTCACGGCGTATGCCCCGCGGGCGAAACGATAGGGGCCGCGAGAATGCATTTGGAACTTTTGCAAATGCTAAAAATGAATTCACATCATAACAATTTTTTTAATAAATCTCAAATATGTTTTTATGGCGTTTACACTTAGTGTTTATGTGATTAAAATCGGCTCTTTTCAAGTTTTTCGAGGCTGATCTTCCAAATTTTCACCCGATCGCTTCGTAAGCTGCAACCTCAGTCTATCGGCTGCTTCGGCATTGAACTCAACCGTCTTACACGACTGGGCTAGTCGTCTCGCTTTGCCTTTTCTACCTTCGGAAGGGGCATATACGTGGGCATGGGCGCGATTGTCGGGAGCAATCTCGTCCCGCTCGTCATGCGTGTTGAAACCGAGTGCTTTGGCGAAACCACAATTGAATTCCACAATTTTCTTGACGGATTTCTTTCGTGAAGCAGTACCTTCAGGAGTTGTCCTGGAAGCAATTTCGACTGAAAAAACGTCGTCGTTGAATAATGTCGATGAAGGGCGATCATCTGAATATGACCATTGAGGATCGGAAAGTACCGCTCTGTAAACGTTTTCGTTGTCATCTATCTCGGGACCGGTCGGGGTCTTCGCCGACATCCGATTACTCCGACGAGAACCAGCGAAGCAATGTCTTAATTTCGATCATCTGATCGGTGAGGAGAATATTCTCTTCATCGATTCCGGAGTCGTCGTCGGCTTTCAGGTAATGGATTCGTCCCTTGCTTTCGAACTCCAATTCCAAAGAACGATTACCTCGGTGCCACTCCAACTGGAGCCGTCCCCGAGTCATAGGTACAACGGATGGAGTTTCGATGATGTCGGCAGGGAGTTCCTCAACAATCCTTTTGGCCTGCTCGATGAGTTCCACGTCGATAGGCTGCGCACCGTACCCGTTCCAATCGAAAGGCAGGTCTTTCAACTGAACAAGTTGCGAGACTGCGGACGATTTATTGAGCCGACCCGCCGGCTTAACGAGCGTAACAGGGTTGACGGTCGGAGCGTTAAAAAGGGTCGCGAATCTTGCGGAATCATCCTTTTCAAAACCGACCAACTTCAGAGGGGAGGATTCAGAAGGAGGGTTGTCCCAGATTCTTGATGCGAGCGCCATCGATTTAAGCCTCTACGTCTGTGTTGATTTCTTCGACAATCCGAGCAGTTTGCTCGTCGGCATTCTTCAAGGCGGCCTCGAATTGATTAGGGACAGTCTCTCTCATTAAAAAAAAAGTGTTTTTGGATTCATTCA
The DNA here is from genome assembly GCA_043738665.1 of Isosphaeraceae bacterium. GTDB lineage: Bacteria > Planctomycetota > Planctomycetia > Isosphaerales > Isosphaeraceae > JAYUFP01. The sequence continues at coordinate 4,476 of JAYUFP010000378.1, read as the reverse complement.
TAAAATACTCGTGGTTAAAACTAAGGCTGACGGATGCATTGCCGATCGGAGATTTCTGTATAGTCAGCTGGCCCTTGTGGTCACTGAATGAGTAACGGAGTGTGAAGTCCGCCTCGTCTGCCGGCAGCGTGAGATTGGTCTTGGAAATCAGATTTGCGAGAAACCTTCCTACGGTGGCGCAACGGGTCTCGCGCTGGTAAATGAAATTGAACCCATAAGCAGAAACCGGCGTATGCTTCAACAATTCGTCGAATACTTTGAAAGTGAAATCCTGGAGGAGGCCGATCTTTTCTCTGTCCTCTGTCTGGACTATCCACCGTTGCTCATAACAACTAATCGTCAGACCTAACGAAGTGGCCGAAAGTTGCGTAAATCCAGGTAGTCCAAACGTGGCCGAACTCGTCAGAGCCTCTTTAGCTTCCTTGGGTGTAAGGAGGCCGACAAGTTCGTACCATGAGGGGTGGTGAATCCGTGGATTCATGGCCCCAACCACGACGATATTGTAGACGTCTGGACCTGGCATTAATTTTCCTGGCCCCGGTACGACCGACACCGTGGTCTTTAAGCTTATATCGAACGCCAAACCGACACTGTACCGCAAATCCTGCCAACCGTTAAGATTTGGTCCATCGGAATTTTAGAATCACGACTCGGGTCAAGGATAGTGCCCGGTCTTCTATGCGAATCGAATTCCAGTCTCGTGGGCAGTCTCGATCCGGAGATTCCCGTCGGGTGTCCCCGCCTGTCGCCCCTTGCTCGGGGTTGATCTTCCGAACAACGACGCCAGAAACAGCAGGGCCACCACGACCGCCACGGCCCAGAGGGCGGCTTTGATTCCCGGGTTCATCGGGGCGGGAGGGGTGGCTTTGACGTATTCGGCGAAGGCTTTGGCTTTGAACGCGCCTTCGGTGTTCACTTGCTCGAAGAGCTGAAATTTGCGGGCCTTGATGGATTGGTCGGGGTTCTCGTGGGCCTCGCCCGGAGGCTGTTTTTGGGTTGCCATGGGTCGCCTCCTTCTCGGGGAAATGGCGGATGACGGAGTACGGATGACGGAGTACGGATGATGGAGAAGGAATAATGCGTCAGGGACGGGCTTGAAACGTCCAGTCCCAGCTTTTGGGGTGGTCGGCGAAGACGGCGCCTCCGGTGATGCTTTCGTCCCAGGGGTAGAGTAACTGGTCGAGCGTGATCGAGCGGAACCCGGCCTTGGTTAGGCGGTGCCGGAGTTCGAAGGGCTGCCAGAATTTCTGCTTGAGTCCCTGGAAGCTGAACCGGCCGAAGGCGAAGTCGTAGTAGCCGTGCTCGCCGTGGAAGGCGGCATAACGCTCGGCCTCTTCGGGGGCCGTGCCGCGGTCGAGGGACTGGTCCATCAAGAGCATCGTATGGTAGTGGATCGCGTCCATCGACGGGACCACTCCCAGAAAGACGCCTTGGGGTCTCAAGGCCGCACGCACGGCGTTGAGGGTGCGGTCGATCAGGCGGACGTCGGGCATCACGACGGAATTCACGGCCACGGCGACGTCGACCGTTCCTTTCAGGTCGTCGAGTTCGTGCATCGGCCTGTTGAGGAATTCGACGGACCGGGCGCGACGTCCCAGGCGTTGCTTGGCCCTGGCGATCATGGCGGGGGCGAAATCCAGGGCGATCACCTTGCCGAACTTGCCGACGAGGTAGCCCAGGAAAGGGCCTGTGCCGCAGCCGAGGTCGATCACGGTTTTCTCGTCGGGGTCGGCGACGGCCTCGAGGGCGGTCATCAACGGGTTCTCGACGCCGGGGTGGAAGGCGTCGAGGAAGACCTCGTCGTAACGCGCCGCGTGCCGGCTCCACTGGTTGTCCTGGTCGTCGAGGTCGGGCACGGGTTCGCGAACTTTCATGGATTCACCGGGCGAGCGGTCGGGGCGTGGTCAATGGGCCGCGACCGGTTCGAAGCGGACCACGTCGATCGCCAGGGCGACGGGCGCGCCGACGACGTCGCGACGGTAGCGGCGGGGGAACCCGTATTCCAGGTCGGGCGTGAACTTCATTACCGCGCGGCTCCCTTTCGGCAGGCCGAACGGGGTATTCGTGTCGAGCTGGGCGAGGTCGTCGGCGATGATCAGGAACAGGCCGTTGACACCATAGTAGCTCAGGTCGACCGGCTTGGCCTTGTAACGTCGGCCGTCCAGGGCGATGCCCTCGACCGATGTGACCTTGCCGTCACGGACCGTGACGACATAACGCGTATGGGTCGGGACGGACGACGTCCATTCGACCTCGTAATCTCGCAGATTCGCCTTATCCCAGCGGTCCTTCGCGGCCTTGAGCGAAGCGGGCGTGACGTTCTCACCTCCGGCGCAGCTGAAGGCGAAGACAAGCAGCAAAGGGGCGAACCGGATGCGGGTGCGGTGGATCGAGGACATGATTCTATTCTAGCCGCGACGGCGGGGTGATCACCAGCCTTGTTGCGACCCTCCGCGCTCCAAAGGGTCCAGTGAATCCTCAGCGTCTCGGCAGCCGGTTCAGGAAAACGAGGTATTCAGCGAGCGCGGGGAAACGTTCGGCCAGGGGGCTGGGGCGGAGGGGGAGGTCAATCGCCAGGGCCTCGACCAGGGCATGGGCGACTTCCGCGGCGGAGCGTTTCGGCACCGTCCCGCCGGGGTCCTTGGCTTCGTTTTCGGCGTGGAACGACCAGGCGAGCGTGTCGATCTGCCGGCGGATCGGGCCGTCGCGGAACGCCGGCGGCAAGGTGCGGTCATCAAGGAACTTGCGGACGTGCGCGTCCCAGCGCAGCGCCAGGGCCGCGTCGTGGCCGGTGTCCCGGGCGAGTTCCTTGCGTTCGGCTTCGGATAAGAGCGGACCGCGGTATCGCAGGACGCGTGCGAACCGTTCCATAAGTTCCGAAGGGTCGCGCGAGATCCCGTCGTCGAGCTCGAACCGGTCGGCAAGGTTGGCGATCGCCTCGGCCGCCCGTCGATGTTCGACGGGGTCTTCGTCGGCCAGCGGCGTCGAAGGGGGAGGCATGCCGCCCGCGGATTCCGGCAAGGTTGACGCAGCTTTCGACGGTCGCGGGCTTGAGACGTCCCGGTCATCGACGCCGCGGAGGGCCATGGCGACCCCTCCCAGCGCGAGCGCGGCGGCGAGCCCCAGCACCGTCAGGGCCGCGGGAGAACACCAGAGGGAAGGCGTCACCGTCTCGGCCGTCTCTTCGTTTTCGAGCATCCCCTCGAAGGAGAGCGGGTCGAGATACGAGCGGTCAAAGCTGAGCCCCACCAGGCGGGGCGCGGCCAGGAAGTCAAAGCGGTTGCCGTTGCCGAACGCCCAGGTCGAAACCGAGAGTTTGCTCCGGGGCTTTTTCGGAAGACTTTGCCAAACCTGTCGGGCGAGGTCGTCGATCGGGCCTGGGGATTCGATCGCCACGCGACGGCCTTTGATCAGGGCCGTCGCGATCCGCGAGGCCCGGGGGTCTTCGACGAGAGGGGCAAGCGTTGAGGCGGAGGGCTGGAACGTCGCGGGAGTCAGCGACGTCTCGCCGTCCCAATCGCCCTTGAGCAGGCCCTGGAAAACGAAGGGGTCGGCCCCGAGCGCGCGATACACTCGGGAAGACAGAAAGAGCCCGTGAAACGCCAGGGCCCCGGGTCGTCCTCGGTCGTCCCGGCCTTGCGGGAACACGCCGACCACAACTCTGGGGCCGCTTCGGAGTCTCAGGGAGAACAGGGCAGGGGCCTCGACCGCTCCGCTCGGGCGCTCGCCCAGGTTCTGGCAGGCGATTCGAAAATCGACGAGCCATTCCGACCGGCAACCCGGCGACGCCGAGAGCATCGCATACCCTTGGTCGCGGAACGGGAAGCTGCCGTAAACCGCCTGCTCGATGGAAACGGCCGACGGGCGTGGTGTCAGGGAATCCAGAGCCCCCGCGACGGCGTGCCCGGTCATCCTTCGGGCCTCGTGAGGACGGGCATCTTGAAGTCGGAAGCGAAGGTGAGCGAGGCCTTCATCCCCTTCTCGGAATGGATCGTGTTCGAGAGGTTGCGAATCGCGAGGGGGTCGCCCTTGCGGCTATTCAGGACCTTCACCACCGTGTCGGACCAGTCGTGGTCGACGACCCGGATCGTGACGGGGTCGTTGAGTTTCCAGCGCACGGGGCGGGGGAAAACGTACTCCCAGATCGGCCTGTGCGTGTTCGGCACGACCGGCGAGGGTCCGTACGTCACACCCCCCACTTCCACGGTCACGCTCAGGTCCGGGGCGCCTCCCGCGAGATACTTTCCGACCGATTCGTCGATGTCGCCGCGGCGGAGCGTGACCTTGTATTCGCCGGGCCGGCTGACCTTCTCCCACCATTCGAGATAGCTCTTGGCGTCCAGCGAATAGTGGCCGTCCTGGTGGTCGCGCAGGTACTCGCGGAGCCGACGGGCGACCTCGCCGACGTCGTCGGGGTGAGCGGCGAGGTGGTCGTGGGCCAGGCGATATGTGTAGGTATCCCACTCGCGGAGGATG
>JAYUFP010000377.1:0-5830 GCA_043738665.1 Isosphaeraceae bacterium | reverse complement strand
GTCCCCATCTGGGTGAGAACCTGCTGGACCACGCTGCGAATCAAGTCTTCGGTCATTTGCATGGGAGTGTCCGGAAATAAAGCGTCTTCTCGTAGGGCCCGCTATTGCGGACCGGGTTGGATGGGAAATGGTCCGCAATAGCGGACCCTACAAGAAAGTCAGTCTTGATTCGCTCGTGTCGAGAAGATCGTCTTGCCGCCGACATCCACCGTATCAACCAGCCCGATAACAACCGCGTCGATCGGCAATTTCTCAGTCTCGGGAGTCAACCGTGCGCTCGACCCCTGGCAGACCAAAACCATTTCATCGATGCCGGCCCCTAATGTATCGACGACCACGAACGTCCGGCCCGTCGGGACGAGTCGGTCTTTGGCTTTCTCGTCAACGCGGTAAGGTTCGACGATCAACAGCTTGTGGCCGGTCATCGACGCGACTTTTTGGGTCGCCACCAGGCTGCCGGTCACCTTTGCCACGAACATAAGAACACGTCCTCAATCGGTCGAATCGCGACCCGAGAGCAAAAGGGCCTTGGATTGCCTTGCGACGACAAGTTCCTCGTTGGTCGGCACGGTCCAGATCTCTACGCTCGACCCGTCGGCGCTCACTTTTCGTTCGGGAGCGCCCCGGGTATTGCGGTCCGGATCGAGATAGATCCCGAACCAGCCGAGATCCCTGCAAACTCCGTTACGAATCTGCAACGAGTTCTCGCCGATTCCGCCGGTGAAGACGATCACGTCCGCTCCGCCGAGTTCGACAAGGTAGGCACCCAGATAGTGCCGGGCCGAAGCGGTGTAGACGTCGAGAGCCAATCCCGCTTGAACGTTACCGGATTCCGCGGCGGCCTCGATGTCGCGGAGGTCGTTGCCGGCCCCGCCCATGCCTTCCAGGCCCGACTTATTGGCGAGGGTATCCAGCACTTTCTCTAGGGGCAGGCCGGTTTCTCGGAGAATCACGGGGAGGGCGAAGATGTCAAAATCGCCCACTCGGTTGTTTTGCGGTAGGCCGGTTTGTGGGCTCATCCCCAGGCTGCACGCCTGCGAAACCCCACCACGACTCGCACACAGAGAGGAGCTTCCGCCGAGGTGGCAGGAGATCACCTTGAGGTCGTTTCGGCCGAGCAATTCGGTGATCCGGCCGGCGATGTAGCGATGGCTCGCGCCGTGGAAACCCCAGCGGCGGATTCCGAAATCGTTAGTCCAGGCCTCGGGGATCGCGTAACGCTGGTTAGCCTCGGGCATCCGGCGGTGGAAGCCGGTTTCAAACGCGGCGACAAGCGGCAGGCTGGGGAATCGCTTCGCGAGCATCCGCATGGCCGCGACGTAAGGCGGGTTGTGAGCGGGGGCGACGTCGTTGAACGCCTCCATGGCCTTCAACACGTTCTCGCTCACCTTATGAACACCCGTGATCCCCTTGGCGTGGACAGCCTTGAAGCCGATCGCCGCGACTTCGGAGGCGTCTTTGAGGACGCCCGACTCCGGGTCGGTGAGCTGGCCGAGGCAAATCCGCACGGCGTCGCCGTGATCCTTGATCGGCTGGATGGACTCGACATCGCCTCTGGCGGAATGGATTTTCACCCTGGCATTATCGGAGCCGATTCGTTCGATCGAGCCGCGCGCCAGCAGGGTCTCCGACCCTTCATCAAGGTCGTAGAGCCTGTATTTGAAGCTGGTGCTGCCGAGGTTGGCGACGAGGATCTTCATCGCGAGGTCTCAACCCTTCGAGAACGCGTTAACGATCGCGGTGCCGGGTCTGGGGATGACGTGGGCGGCTTTCAGTTCGCCGACTCGGCTGACGGCCTCGGCCCCGGCCTCGACCGCCGCGCGGACGCTGCTGACGTCGCCGCGGACCATCACGCTGACGATGCCGCCGTCGAGCTTGATGATCGGGCTGGCGAGCTCGACGCTCGCCGCCTTCAGCATCGCGTCGACCGCGTTGATAAGGCCGACGAGCCCTTGGGTCTCGATCAGGCCGATCGCGCTTTCGTTCATTGGGGTTACCTTATCTGTGAGGATGCGACCGAAAGGCCGGACCCAATGGATCAACCGATGAACGTGCGGAGAACCGCGTCGTCGGGACGCGGGATGACGTGGGCGGAGACGAGCTCGCCGACCCGGCTGGCGGCCTCAGCCCCGGCCTCGACGGCCGCTCGGACGCTTCCGACGTCGCCCTTCACCAGGGTCGTCACGTACGCCGCCCCAATCCCGATCCTGCCGATCAGGGTCACGTTCGCCGCCTTGAGCATGGCGTCGGTCGCCTCAATGACCCCGACCAGCCCTTTGGTCTCGATCAGGCCCAAGGCCTCGCCGCCGGTTCCGGTTCCGTTCGCGCCCGCTCGGGCGCCGCTGCGTGAGAGTGTCGCCACGGTTTATTGCTCCCTTGGTGGTTTAAGACTTGGAAGGGGCGGCGGCGGGGGCGGCCGGCTTCTGGAAGGTGAGCACGCCGGTCAACTCTTCGTGCGGGCGGGGGATGACCTGCACGCTCACCACTTCGCCGATTCGGCTCGCGGCCGCGGCACCGGCGTCAACGGCGGCCTTCACGGCCGCGACGTCACCGGCCACGAAGGCCGTGACCAGCCCGCTGCCGATTTTTTCCCAGCCGACGAGGTCGACGTTCGCCGCCTTCAGCATGGCGTCGCACGCTTCCACAAGGGCCACGAACCCCTTGCATTCAATCATGCCAAGCGCTTCAATCGTTGCCGAGGCCATCACGGCCCTCCTTTTTCGTCGTTCGGTCGGGTTTCATGGAGAATGGTCGATGGAACGATGTCCAATGACCAACAGAATCATAGTCGAACGTTCCGCGGCGATCGTCTCTTAATCTTGGCCATCGGCCATCGGTCATTGACCATCGGACATCCTTCACGCCTTCACCAAGTCGACTTTCGTCGCATGGGTCAGGTCGCAACTGTTGGCCTCGTCGGTGTCAATGTGGATTTCGAGCTTCCAGTCCTTGTGAACTCGCACGAGCAGTCCTTCGAGCGTGGTCGGGCAGGGGCTCTCCACCCGCATGTTCATGCGGTCGAGGTGCTTGACCCCGTAATATTCGGCGTCCTTCGGTCCCATGTGGACGTGCCGCTCCGCGCGGATGACGCCTTTAGGGAGGACGAGGCTTCCCCCGGGACCCATTAACAGGCAGCCGGGAGTTCCTTCAATGTCTCCCGACAGCTTCACGGGGATATCGATGCCGAGGCTGATCGAATCGGTGAACGAAAGCTCCACCTGACTGAAGGCGCGACAGGGTCCGAGGATTCGCACTCCGGGGATCATCCGCTGGCGGGGACCGATCACGGCGACTGTCTCATTGGCGGCGAAGTCGGTTGCCTGAAAGAGCCGCTTCATCTCCGTGAGTTGATACCCCTGACCGAACAGGACATCGACGTCGGCCTGTGTTAAGTGACAGTGTCTGGCCGAAATGTTCGCGATCACTTTGGGCCGGGAGACATCCATGTGTCCGTTTCCGCTACCTCCCAAGCCTGTCGAGAGGATCGAACGCACCAGGGACTCGACCTGATCGCGGGAGAGGCTGGTGCTCATGCCGGGTTTCCTCTGAGGGTGGCTCTCGTGGCGTGGGTTTCGCCGTTCTTCGGGCCGGGTTCTTCGCCTGGTTCGATCTTGGCAAGGTGGATAGTCACTCCGGCGGCTTCGATCAATGTGCGGTAAGTCTCTGGGATGGCGTCATCGGTGATCAACCGTTGCACGCTGCTCAGCTCACAAAGCTTGGCCAAGGCGAGCCTGCCGAACTTGGTGTGGTCGGCGACGAGGACCACTTCCTGCCCACACGACATCATCTGACGCTCGGTCTCGACCAGTAGCAGGTTCGAGTTGTAAACCCCTTCCGCCACGATGCCCCCCGCCCCGAGAATCGCCTTTCGGACCCGGATGCCTTGCATGGTCGCGATGGCGAGAGGCCCCAGTGCCACCCCGGTTCGCGGATAGACGTAGCCTCCGATCAGGATCAGATCGACTGCCGGGCTTGACGTGAGCAATTGCGCGATCGGCAGACTGTTCGTGACGACTTGCACAGGTCGACCCGCCAGACACCTCGCGACCTCCAGCGTGGTCGTTCCGCCGTCAAGTAACACCGATTCCCCGTCTTCCACCAGGGCGGCTGTCGATCGGCCGATCGCGCGCTTCTCGACCGTCGCCGTGCCCAACCGATCTTCCAGGGCAGGCATCGTCCGCACTTCGCCCGAGTAAACCGCGCCACCGTGGGTCCGTTTGACCTGCCCCGCGAGGTCGAGCGATTCCAAGTCGCGCCTGACGGTGCTTTCGGATACCGCGAGCGCCCGCGTCAACTCGTCGAGGGTCGCGAACCCTTGCTTCGCGACAAGTTCGAGGAGGAGCCGGCGGCGGGTCTCGGCAAGCATGTCAATCGGCTCGTCAGGTAAAACCGCATAACCTAGCACTAGTTTTCAAGACAAGTCACGTCTTGTCAAGAACTTTTGCATTAATCTGGAAGATTTCTATCGAATATGACGAAATTCCGTCAAGCAATGAAAGCGGCGTGAGGGCGGATGCGATTCGTCCCATGACAGTTGGAAGGAAACGACTCACGATGCCTGAGCTGCCCGAAGTTGAGACAATGGTGCGAGGCTTGCGTCCTGCGATGGCGGGGCTGCGGATTCTCGGTGTGGAGATGCACGACCCGTTCTTGCTTCAAGGGGTGTCGGTGGAGGAATTCGAGTCGAGGGTCGGCGGATCGACCGTCGATCGCATCAGCCGTCGCGGCAAGTGGGTGGTCATCATCCTGAGTGGCCACCGTGGGAGCATCGTCATCCAACCGCGGATGACTGGAGGGTTTTGGCTCGTTACTCCCGACCGCCCCGACCATGTGCGCCTGACGTTCCGGATGGACGCACCCGGCAGAACGGTCTGGTTTTGCGACAACCGCCGTCTCGGCAAGGTCGCCTGGTATGCCGACGACACCGATGCTGAAGCGGCGTTTCAGCGCTCGCAAGGCCCGGACGCCCTCGAAATTGCTCCCGACGAGTTAGCTGCTCGTCTGAAAAAGACCGCGCGGGGGATCAAACCCGCGTTGATGGATCAAAGGTTGCTGGCGGGGATCGGCAATATCTACGCGGACGAGGTTCTCTTTCAGGCCAAGATTCATCCGGAGCGGACGGCGTCGGGGTTGACCAAGTCCGAATGCGAACGCCTGCACGCGGCGATCGGCGATGTACTTGCGAGGGCGATCGCCGCCGAAGGTTCGAGTTTTGACGCCGGCTATCGCACGGTGCTCGGGCTGGAAGGCGGATTTCTCGCTCAGAACGCGATGTATGGCAGAGGAGGTCTCCCGTGCCCGGAGTGCTCGACGCCGGTTTTCAAGACCAAGATCGCCGGCCTGATCGGCAGGCCGACGCATTACTGCCCGTCGTGTCAGAAGTTACGGCCGCCGCGCGGAAAGAAGTCGTCGTAATCATCACAAGGCGACTTTGGAGAGCGGTGGATCGCCACCGCTTTGAAACAACGCGGTCGAACGCCCAACCCTTGCCCTCCGGTCGGACTTTTGGGTGGCTCGCAAAGTGGCGGCCGGCCGCCGCACTCTAAATGGGTCGAACCCAATTTCCCCGTCCTCGGTTTGTCTGGCCGAGTTTTTCCCCTTCGGGTATGGTGAGACAAGCATGCACGGCGGTTTGGAAATCGGACACGCGAAAGCGTCGGTGAATTGAGGGCGGCTTCGTGTCGTACCGCAGTTTCAAGCACTTGCTCGGTGAGACTAGCCTGGAGAGGAAGTGCCGCTTCATCTTCGGGGCGGGCATTCTTCTGCTGGTCACGGGCAGCTTTTATTGGTACGGACGCAAGACTGAGCGTCTCGTCGTCGAACAGACGAC
>JAYUFP010000376.1:0-5830 GCA_043738665.1 Isosphaeraceae bacterium | reverse complement strand
GGGCGAAGCTCGGCGGCCAGGCAGGTCCGAAGTACTGGCGGAGCCTCGAAGAACTCGCCGGCACCGAGGAATTCACCCAGTTCCTCCACCGAGAGTTCCCTGAGCAGGCCTCGGAATGGTCTGAAGGCGACCCGTCGAGCCGCCGGAATTTCCTCCGTCTCATGGCCGCGTCCCTCGCGCTCGCGGGCGTCGGCGTGCCCGGCTGCGGCTACAATGACCCGCCCGAGAAGATCCTGCCGTATGTACGTGCCCCGGAGAACCTCGTCCAGGGGAAATCGCAAATCTACGCGACAGCACTTTCGGTCGGCGGGTATGGTGTCGGGGTCCTCGCCGAGAGCCACATGGGTAGGCCGACGATGGTCGAGGGGAACCCCTCCCATCCCGACAGCCTCGGCTCGCTTGACTACCTCCGTCAGGCCTCACTGTTAACTCTTTATGACCCCGACCGCTCGCAGGTCGTCCTTCACAAGAAGGAGATCAGCACATTCGACGGATTCGTCCTCGCGGCGACCTCGACCCTTGACGCCCAGCGCCGCGAGAAAGGGTCGGGGCTGCGGGTTTTGACGGAGACTGTCACCTCGCCGTCGCTCGTCAGGCAGATCCGCGAATTCCTCAAGGACTTTCCCCGGGCCGTCTGGCATCAGTACGAACCCGCCGCGCCCCATGCCTTGAAAGCCGGCCTGAAACTGGCATTCGGGCGCGACGTCTCGGTACGGTATCACGTCGAGAAGGCGGACGTGATCCTGGCGCTCGACGACGACTTCTTGAGTGCCGGCGGCAACGGCAGTCTGTCCGCGGCGCGAGCCTTCGGAATTCGTCGCGAGCCATTGCAAGCCGACAAAAGGCCGATGAATCGGCTCTACGCGGTCGAGGCCACGCTGACCGTGACCGGAGGTTCGGCCGACCAACGGTTGCCACTCCGCTCTCAAGACATCGCCGCGTTCGCTCAGGGACTGGCAAAGCGGCTTGGCGTCGCCAAAGTGCCCGAGGCCGCAGCCGCCGTGGTCGGTCCTCACAAAGCCTTTCTCGACGCCCTGGCAAAGGATCTTCAAGCGAACAAAGGCAAGAGTCTGGTCCTGGTCGGCGCCTCACAGCCCGCTTATGTTAACGCCCTAGCCGCCGCGATGAACCAGGCTCTCGGCAATGTCGGCACGACGGTCGAGTACGCGGAGCCGGTCGAGGCCGAACCGATCAATCAGGTCGTTTCGCTCGCCGAACTCTGCGGCGCAATGCATTCGGGTAAGGTCGACACCCTGTTCGTGTTCGGCGGCAATCCGGCTTATACCACTCCCGTGGCTTCGGGATTTGTGGAAGGGCTTAAGCGGGTCGGCTTCAAGGCGAGGCTCGGCCTCTACGAGGACGAGACCTCGGCGCTCTGCGACTGGCACGTTCCCGAAGCCCACGAACTTGAGACCTGGGGAGATATCCGCGGCACGGATGGCACCACCACAATCCAGCAGCCGTTGATCGCGCCGCTCTACGGCGGCCGTTCCGTGATCGAGCTGATCGCCGCAGTGACACGCCACCCCAGCCGTTCCGGGTACGAGATCGTCCGAGACACATGGCGTGCCAAAACGACCAAAGGCGAAGACTTCGAGACGTACTGGAAGACCTCAGTACACAACGGCGTGGTTGCGAATTCGGCGGTCGCGTCCTTGAAGTTGGAACTCAAAGACCTCGGCCCCGCCCCTGCCCCGGCGAGCACTGAAGGCTTTGAGGTGATTTTCCGTCCCGACCCGACGATCTGGGACGGCCGCTATTCCAATAACGGCTGGCTTCAAGAACTCCCCAAGCCGCTCACCAAGCTGACCTGGGGAAATGCGGTTCTGATGAGCCCGACCACGGCCTCGCGGCTTGGGATTGAAGACGGCGATCTGGTGAAGCTCACACACAAAGATCGCGAAATCGAAGGGCCGGCGATGCAGCTTCCCGGCCATGCCGAGAAATCCTTGACCATCACGTTCGGCTTCGGGAGGACGAAGACCGGGCGGGTGGGTACGGACGTCGGGTTCAACGCCTACGCACTCTGGCCTGCCGATGCGCCCGCCGCGATTTCGGGAGTGACTCTACGAAAGACGGGTGCGAGCCGGAAATTGGCGAGTACACAGATGCACCGGGCCGTGGATGATTACGGTTCGGAGCGCGGGATCATTCGCGAGGCCACCCTCAAGGAATTTCAAGAGCATCCCGACTTCGTCAAGCGCGGCGAGCACGGCCACGAACCCCCCGCCGAAGAGACGCTCTACCGCGACGACTTCACACCCAAGAACCTGAGTGAGCCCGATTATCAGTGGGCGATGGTGGTGGACCTCAACGCCTGCACGGGGTGTAGCGCCTGCGTTCTGGCATGCCAGGCGGAGAATAACATTCCGGTGGTCGGGCGTGACCAGGTGTTGCGAAGTCGCGAGATGCACTGGATGGACGTGGACGTCTACTTTGAAGGCAAGCCCGGCAACCCAAAAGTCGTCCACCAGCCTCGTTTGTGCATGCACTGTGAGAAGGCTCCTTGCGAAGTGGTTTGCCCGGTCGCAGCGACCGTGCATGACCATGAGGGGCTCAATTCGATGATTTACAATCGCTGCGTGGGGACGCGGTTTTGCTCGAACAACTGCCCGTACAAGGTCCGCCACTTTAACTTCTTGCAGTACGCCGATTTGAAGACCGAGAGCTTGAAGCTGCTGAACAACCCCGACGTCACAGTCCGGGCCCGCGGCGTGATGGAGAAATGCACCTACTGCGTCCAGCGCATCAACGAGGCACGCTACAAGTCGGAGCTGGAAGGGCGGCGGATCAAAGACGGCGACATCGTCACGGCGTGCCAGTCGTCCTGCCCGACTCAGGCGATCACTTTCGGCGACATGACGGACCCGAACAGCGCCGTGTCTCGCAAACGTGCCGAAACGCGAAACTACTCGATGCTCGGCGAGTTGAACACGAGGCCGCGAACGACCTATCTGGCGAAACTGCGGAACCCGAACCCTGAGATTTTTGAGACGGAGCCGCGTGATGGCGTCTGAGACCCTCCCAGGCATGGGCGACGCCCACGGCAGCGGAAACGGAAACGGCAGTGGCGACGGACGACACGTCCTCGCACCCGGCCACACGTTCGCCTCGGTGACGGACCAGATCAGCGCCCTGGTCCTGACCCGTCCGTTCAACTGGCGGTGGTTCGCCGGTTTCTTTTCGTCGCTGGCGCTCGTGTCAGTCCTGCTCACCACGATCGCGATGCTGCTGTTCATCGGCGTCGGCGAGTGGGGTTTGAATCACCCGGTGATGTGGGCATGGGACATCACGAATTTCGTCTGGTGGATCGGGATCGGCCACGCCGGAACGTTGATCTCTGCGATCCTGCTCTTGCTCAAGCAGGAGTGGCGGACGTCGATCAACCGGTTTGCCGAGGCCATGACACTTTTCGCAGTCGCCTGCGCAGGCCTCTTCCCGCTGATGCACATGGGCCGGCCGTGGTTCTTTTACTGGCTGATGCCGTACCCGAACACCATGGCGATGTGGCCGCAGTGGAGGAGCCCGCTGGTTTGGGACGTCTTCGCCGTTTCCACTTACGGCACAGTCTCACTCCTGTTCTGGTACGTCGGCCTGATCCCCGACCTGGCGACCTTGAGAGACCGCGCCAAGAACAAATTCGCGCGAATCGTCTACGCGATGGGGGCGATGGGCTGGCGGGGCTCGGCGATCCACTGGCACCGTTACCGCACGGCGTACCTCTTGCTGGCGGGAATGGCGACGCCTCTGGTCGTCTCGGTCCACACGGTGGTGAGTTTTGACTTCGCCACCGGAGTGGTCCCCGGGTGGCACTCGACCATCTTCCCGCCCTACTTCGTGGCGGGGGCGATCTACTCGGGATTCGCCATGGTGATGACACTCTCGATCCCGTTGCGAAAGGCGTTCGGGCTTCAAGATTTCATCACGATGAAGCACCTTGATAACATGGCCAAGGTCATGCTCACCACGGGCCTGATCGTGACGTATGGATATGGGATGGAAGCGTTTTTCTCTTATTACAGTGCCAACACGTTCGAGGAGTTCGTCCAGCACAACCGGATGACGGGACCTTACTGGCACACCTATTATCTCTTGATCCTGTGCAACTGTCTCACGATCCAGCTTTTCTGGTTCCCATCAGTGAGACGAAACATCCCGGTGATGTTCCTGATCTCAATCGTCGTGAACATGGGGATGTGGCTTGAACGTTACGTCATCATCGTCGTCAGCCTGCACCGGGAATATGTGCCGGCCGCCTGGGGAATGTTCCACGCCACGAAGTGGGACTATGGGATGTATTACGGCACGATCGGCCTGTTCTTCATGCTCCTGTTCCTGTTCATCCGGTTCTTGCCGGTGATCTCGATCACCGAGATGAGGGAACTCGTCCACGAGACCCAGGACCACGGCCCCGCGGCCGAGAGCGCGGTCCCCGGAGTAACGGCGGGCGTTTGAGTTTTGGAAGGTTAGTCGCGAAGCAACGTCAGTCGTTGTGGAGCGTGCCACCGGAGTCGCCATGAACGGTCAATCCGCGATCTACGGCTATCTGGCCGAATATACCACCCCCGAGAGCCTCGTCGAGGCGGCGACGCGTGCGTATGCCGAGGGGTATCGCAAGATGGACGCCTATTCGCCGATGCCCGTCGATGGCCTGGCCGAGGCAATCGGGTTCACCAAGAACCGAATCCCCCTGCTGGTGTTGATCGGCGGCATGCTCGGCGCGGCGACGGCTTACGGCATGATCTATTTCTCGGCGGTGATCCACTATCCGCTCAACATCGGAGGCCGCGGCCTGAACTCCTGGCCGGCGTTCGTGCCCATCACCTTTGAGTTGACGATCCTCTTCGGCTCGTTCGCGGCCGTGCTCGGCATGCTCGGACTGAACGGGTTGCCGATGCCGTATCACCCCATTTTCAACGCCCCGGGCTTTGCCATGGCGTCCCGCAACCGGTTTTTCCTCTGCATCGAGTCAAGTGACCTCAAGTTTGATCATGACGGGACGCGAGTATTCCTCGAAAGTTTGAAGCCGAAGTCGATCGTTGAGGTTGAGCCGTGAACGGCGGTTGATATTTCCCCACGCACCATTTGGGAATCGGCCAGTGTTTTTGACATAAGTTTCCACACTTGAGTCACGACGAGGCGAAAGGATCGAGGATGCGAGACGGGTCTGCCCCACACCAATCGACGAAGAAAACCGTTTTCACGGGGAAGGCTTGGGCATGCCTTTTCGGCGGCGTCGTGGTCGCGCTGGGGGGCTGTAGCGATCAGGACATGGTCACGCAACCGAAATTCCTTCCGCTCCAGAAGAGTGACTTCTTCGAAAACGGTCAGTCGTCCCGACCGATTGAACCGGGCACGATCGCCCGCGGGCAACTCGTCCTCGACACGACCTTCGCGACTGGCACAACCGACGGCACGATCCTGGCCGACACGATCCCGACCCCGGGATTCGACCCCAAAGTACAACTCGGAGTTCTTGAATCCCGCGGAGCGAGACGTACGGCCCTGGAACGCGGCCGGGAGCGTTACAATATCTTCTGCGCCCCCTGCCATGCCAGGACCGGCGACGGAGACGGCATCATCGTTCAACGCGGGTTTACTAAGCCCCCTTCGCTGCACGAGCAACGCCTCCGCGAGGCCCCTCCCGGGCATTTCTTCCACGTCATGACCAACGGCTATGGCGCGATGTACTCATACGCTTCGCGGATCTCACCGACCGACCGCTGGGCGATCACCGCGTACATCCGCGCCCTGCAACTGAGCCGAGACGCCAAGCCCGCCGACTTGCCCTCCGACGACCGTCTGGCCCTGGAGAAGGAGGGCGTGATCC
>JAYUFP010000375.1:0-1826 GCA_043738665.1 Isosphaeraceae bacterium | reverse complement strand
CAATCTCACACGGACCCGACGGCCGCGATCATAACCGGCACGCCTTTTCACTCTGGATCGCCGGTGGTCGATCCCGAGGGCTTGAAGCAGGGTCGCCTGAAGGTCGTGGACGGTGACGACGTCGGTGACCGCCTTGTATCCGAAATCATCAGTCGCGCCGTGGGAATAGCCCTTCTTGAAACCACCACCGGCGATCCAGAGTGAAAAGGCGTGCCGGTTATGATCGCGGCCGTCGGGTCCTTGTGAGATTGGCAGACGGCCGAACTCGCCCATCCAGAGGACGATGGTCGATTCCAGAAGTCCTCGCTGTTTCAGGTCTTGAACCAGGGCCGCGCTCGGCCGATCGGTCCTGGTGCAGAGGCCTTTCAGGGTCTCCGCGTTCTTGCTGTGGGTGTCCCACGGCTGGCCGTTCAGGAAGAGCTGGACGAACCGGACCCCGCGCTCGATCAGGCGTCGCGCCAGTAGACAGCGGGTGCCGTATTCGCGGGTTTCTTCGCGGTCGAGGCCATAAAGACGACGCGTCGCCGCGGTTTCATCGGACAAGTCGAGCACCTCGGGGACGGCCGTTTGCATCCTTGCCGCGGTCTCGAAGTTCGAGATCCTGGCTTCCAGCTCGGAACTGTCGGGATGTCCGCGGAGATGCGATCGGTTCAACGTTTCGAGAAACTTAAGCTGACCCATGCGGGATTCCGAGGTCACGCCTTCGGGGCGTTCCAGGTTCGGGACGGGGGCCGAGCCGGAGCGGAAGGGCGTCCCCTGGTAGACCGCCGGGAGCCAGCCCGACGACCAGTTTCGGACGCCATCGACGGGCAACCCGCCCGGGTCGCTCAGGACCACGTAGGCCGGCATCTGCTTGTTCTCGGAGCCGAGCCCGTAAATCACCCACGATCCCAAAGTGGGGCGGCCCGCCTGGAACTTTCCGGAGTGGATCAGACGGAGCGCTGATTCGTGGTCGACCGACTCGGTCGTCATCGAACGCACCAGGGTGATCTCGTCGGCGATGCCGGCCGTGTGCGGGAGTAGCTCCGAAAGCACGATCCCCGACCTGCCCCGAGGTTTGAATTGGAACGGCGAAGCCAGGAGGTTGCCTTGTTGCTTCTCGAAGTGAACCTCAAGCTGTCCGGGATAGGGTTTCTTATCCCAGCGCGTCAACTCGGGCTTGGGGTCGAACAGGTCCATCTGGCTCGGCCCGCCGTGCTGGAACAGGCAGATGACGGATTTCGCCCGGGGTTCAAGTCGAGGTGTCGGCTCGGCTGCGCGGAGTTGGGGTTGGTCCTCCGCCAGTAATCGCGCAACCGCCATCGAACCCAGAGCCCCCGTCGCGCGGCCGAGAAACGCCCGACGATTTTGGCTGAAACCGCCGTTGACTGATTGATTCATGCGAGTGGCCCCTTCGACGATCCAGGCGGTTTCATTCCACGTACAAGAACGCGTTGCCGGCCAGCACGGCCTGGCAGAAGTCGGTCCAGGTACGTTCGATCGCGTCGGCCCGGCCGGTGTGGCGACTTGGCTGCTGCTCGATGAAAAGGCGGGCTGCGTCGAGTTCATCTCCCGTCGGATTCCGGCCGACGGCGAGGAGGAAGGCCAGCGTGACCCTGTCTCCCGTGCCACTCCCCGCTTCGCGATCAAGTCTGCGCGCGAACGCCTTCGCCCGGGCGACAACGAACTCGGAGTTCAGCAGGCTCAGCGATTGCAGTGTGATCGTCGTGGTGTTGCGACGCGTGCAGTTGGTGACGATCGACGGGGCGTCGAAGACCTGGAGCATCCCGACGACCGCCGTTCGCCGCTGCTGGAGGTAAACGGAACGTCGGTGAGCACCGTCGGCC
>JAYUFP010000374.1:0-5835 GCA_043738665.1 Isosphaeraceae bacterium | reverse complement strand
TTCCCTTGCCCACCTCGCCCTTGGTTTGGATAACGAAATATTCTGACCCCCAAAACCAAAACTATTCGAAAGTGCGACATTGACGGTCTTTTTGCGGGCCACATGGGGGATGTAGTCCAGGTCGCACTCGGGGTCTTTGTTTTCGAGGTTGATGGTCGGAGGAACCATGCCGTCGCGGATCGCCAGCAGGCAGACGATCGCTTCGACACTCCCCGCGGCCGCGATCAGGTGACCCATCATACTCTTGGTGCTGGAGATGGGCACATTGTATGCCGACTCCCCGAACGCCTTCTTGATCGCCAGGGTCTCGATCGAGTCGTTCACTGACGTGCTCGTGCCGTGGGCGTTCACATAATCGATATCGGAGGGGTTGATCCCGGCGTCGGCTATGGCCTCTCGCAGGCAGGCGATCGCGCCTCGGCCCTCGTCGTGGCTGTCGGTGATCCGAAACGCGTCGGCGGTCGAGCCGTAGCCCGCGACCTCGCCGTGAATGGTCGCGCCTCGCGCCTTGGCGTGCTCAAGTTCCTCCAGGACGAGCATCCCCGCGCCTTCTCCGAGGATGAACCCGTCGCGGTCGCGGTCAAACGGTCGACTCGCACGATTGGGTTCGTCGTTCCGGGTCGAGAGCGCTGTCAGGAGATTGAAACCGGTCACTCCGAACGGGTGGATCATGCTGTGGGTGCCGCCGGAAAGGATCACATCGGCGTCGCCGCGACGAATGATTTCCGATGCCTCGCCGATCGCCTGCGAACTCGCGGCGCACGCCGTCAGGCAATTCGCATTCGGCCCTTGAGCACCGAACAGGGAGGCGAGGTGCCCGGCAGGTGTTCCGGGCTCTTGCTCGGCTTCGCGGATCGGGTGAAGTTGTTTCAAACCGCGACGGGTGAACGCGGCGGTGTTTACCTTGGCGGGTTCGCCGCGGCCGACCGAGGTCGACGACACGAGGTCGACGAACCGAGGAAAGTCCTGCTGGCCTTCTCCCGACCCGAGATAGATTCCGAATCGAGTGCGGTCGAGCTTCGCGAACGATTCCAGCCCCGAGTGGTCCACGGCCATCCTGGCGGCGGCCAGGGCGAACTTGGTATTCCGGCAATAGTCTTCCCAGCGCTCCGGATCGTCGAGGTAATCGTCGAGGCGAAAATTCTTGACTTCGGCGGCGATCTTGGTCGGGAAGCTTTCGGCGTTGAACAGGGTGATGCGGCCGACTCCGCTCTTGCCTTCGAGCAGTGACGACCAGGTCGTCTCCATGTCACGACCTACCGGAGTCACCATGCCCATGCCAGTCACTACGACACGACGCATCGGGGCGATCCTTTCAACGGGGCGTTGAGGGTCTCGCCTCGTAACGATTCGAATCAAAGAAAAATCGGCTCAGGCGGACCCGGGATTTCCCCGGAGCACGAGGGCGGCGGCCTGTCCGTGGCGCGTGAGGTTGGTCTTGAGGAACGTCGGGTTCCGGGTGGGTCGGGGGGCACCCAGCACGAGGTCGAGTCCGCATTCGGAATCGGGCTGCTCGCAGTTGAGGACCGACGGGATCAACCCCCGGTTGACCCCCAGCAAGCTGCCGATCAACTCGACGGCACCGCAGCCGGAAACAATGTTGCCCATGTAGCCCTTGAGCGCAGTGACCGTCACCCCGGGCTTGTCGCCGAAAATGCGGCGGATAGCGCGGGATTCCGCGAGGTCGGAGAGCGGCGTCGCCGCCCCGTGGGCGTTGACGTGGCCAATGGCGTCGGGGGCGAGTCCGGCGTTCCTGAGTGCCGCTTTCATGGCGATTTCCGTACCGGATCCCGCCGGGTCGAGACCACCCCCGGGACAGGCGTCGCACCCCGAGCCGAATCCGAGAATCTCTCCGTGAATCTTGGCGCCTCGTTTAAGAGCGTGCTCGCGCTCTTCGAGAACCAAGATCCCCGCGCCTTCGCCGGGAACCCAGCCGTCGCGACGGACGTCGAACGGTTTGCAGGCCTGAGACGGGTCGCCCTTCCAGTGCGACATCTGGTCAAGGAGACTCATCCGCACGAGGCTAAGTGGGTGGATCTTCGAGTCGGCCCCGCCGGTGATCATCATGTCGGCCCGGCCCCTGGCGATAATCCGCGCGGCCTCTCCGATCGCAATGTTCGACGCGGCGTCGGCCTCGGTGATCGTGTTGCTCGGCCCTTGACAGTCGATCATGATCGAAATGTGACAGGCGAGCATGTTCGGCAGGTATTTCAGCAGCCAGGTCGGCGAGATCATCGGGATCGATTCGCGTCCCCAGGCACCGTAGTCGAACGTGCCCGAAGGCGTCGTCGCCTGGGTGATGGCTGGGGCGAGTTCGTCCAGTTCCGAGGAGATCAGGCCGGCCCCGAGGTCAACTCCCAAACGGGTCGGGTCGACGCCCCCGTCGATGATCCCGGCGTCCGCGACGGCGAGCATCGCGGCGGCGACGGCGAGCTGGATGTCCCGCGCCATGTACTTCAGGCTCTTGTTGAAGACCCGTTTGTACTTGGGGAGGGCGTACGACTTGGCGTCGAACCCTTTAATCTCGCCTCCGGCGTCGATCGGGAGGCCTTCGGTCGCGAACGCGCGGATCGTGTCCACTCCCCCTTGACCGGCAGCGAGCGCCGACCAATAGGCATCGGATCCGCTCCCGATCGGGCTGACGATTCCCAGTCCGGTAATGACCACGCGGCGTTCGGGGCGGAGCATGGAAAGTCGTCGGTCTCTACCGGGGAAAAGGGGGCGTCCGTTCCAAGTGAGCGTACCCCCCGCGGGTAACGGAAGGCATTATCGAAGGGCGAGGCCGGGATATCAACCCGCGTCCTGAGAGACTCCGGCGGGATCGGCCTGTCCGTGGGCTTCCGCGGACACGGCGTCGAGTTCCTTCGTGCGATTCTGCGCTTTGGCGAGATCGAGCACGCCGAGTAATTGCTGAGTGAAGACGAAATTCTTGGGACCGAAGATCTGGTTCGCCCGGGAATTATCGAGATGCGCGAAGACGATCTCGACCTCGGCCAGGAGTTCCTCGTTGAGCAGCGCCCTACACGAGACGACCGCCCCCTCGGCCCGTAGGTCGGTGAGCGTTACCTCGTAGATCAGTTGGTCACCCGCGCAGGCGACCCCATAGAATTCCGCCCTGGGAATTTTCGCGAGGACGACCTTTTCGGCAAAGCCGCCGGCCTCTCCCACGAGGATTCCGCCGGTCTGTGCCATGCCCTCAATAATCAGTGAGGCCGGCATGACCGGGTAGCCCGGGAAATGATCGTGGAGGTGTTCCTCAGCCAGTGTCAAGTTCTTGATCGCGCGGGCGAACTGGCCGCTCCGGAATTCCAAGAACTTGTCGATCCAGATCCATCGCATGGTAAGGAACACTCGCCTTGAGTGAAGAACTCGACGCCCGCTCCCTTAGGCGTCGCGGACGCTTCCAGGGAAAATCCCCGACCGGCCCGGAGCTTCGGCGCCGGTCGAGCCCCCGTCCGCATTCCCTCGATCTTTCCTCGATCGGATCACCGGCGTATCGTCCGGGGCCGGTTTAGGAGATCTTGCTCTGCACGTAATGCACGAGCATGTCGACGGTGTAAAGGTCGCCGATCTTTTCGACGTCGGGGTTGGCTGCGAATCCGGAGAGGTCGGCATAGGGCATCCGCGTCTTGAGCTCATCGAGCCCCTTTGCGGTGAGCTTGCCGTTGTGGATCATCTCGGGGTCGGACACCACGGTTTCCGGGAACAGTTCGCCGCGGGGAATCTTGATCCCGAAATTCCGTTCGAGGCGGAATACGATGTCGAGAAAGTCGATCGACTCCGCGCCAAGATCGCCCTGAAGGGTCGCGTCGTGGGTCACGTCGTCCTCATCCACCCCCAGCGCGTCGACCAACGTCGCTTGCACCTTCTGGAAGATCTCGTCTTGCGTAGGCATGTCATCCTCGGAAAAAAAAGACCCGTTAACCGATCGCACCGGGGGAAACGCGCTCACCTTCGCCGAAGACCGGGTGTCTCAACACAACGTCGGCTTTTTCAAGAGAGCAACTTCAACGTCTCGGCCGACGGGAACTTTTCCTTCATCCCTGGCCCTTCCTGCCCCACCAACTTCATCGTCATCCGTCACTGGGTGACCATCTTGATGTTTTTTGCAATTCCTTGCAACCTCACAAGACAAACCCCTCGTGAGGGAGAAAATTCCCGTTCCCGAAGCACCGCTGAACAGGTTCTTCCCATGCGGTCTAAATCGCAGGTTCGCCCCGGGGTGTTAAAGCCGGCGAATTCTGGCCGTTTGAACCGATTCGGATCATCGCCTTGGCCCCGACCGAGCCCTTCCTCAGGGTCGTGAAGAGGTCGCGGAGTCCGGAAACGATCAAGGCGTCGGTCGTGTGGAGGGCCGGGTCGCGTTCCCTAAGGTTATACCGCATCAAGGTAAAGCGACCCTTGACCATCTCCTGACCGTCGATCGTGCCGACCCCCTTGAAGGCCGTCTCTTTCTCGGTCTGGCTGACGAGCTCGACGCGTAAGGTCAATTGCCGGCCCGGTTCGACGAAGCTGCCGTATTTGATCGTTTTGGCTTGTTTGAGCAGCACGATGCTGTGCGCGAAGTCTTCCATGTCGCGGACCAACCAGGCGCCCGCCTGGGTCAGCGCTTCGAGCATCAAAACTCCGGGCATGACCGGAAAACCCGGAAAATGGTCGGCGAGATACTCCTCGGCGAGCGAGAGGTTCTTGACCGCGACAAGTGACTGACCGCGGTTCAGCTCGACGATCCGGTCGATGAGAACAAAACGCATGGAATTCCTCAAACAAGGGAACGACTTCCTTGCCAGGAAGTCTCAATCCTATTCGATTCCGATCCGTTCGGCGTAATTCCATTACAGGACGGTTATTGTAACCGAATTCCCGATGCCTCTCAAGCCGCAGGTTCTCCCCGCGCCGCGGAGGGAACCGGGCAGTTCCAGCCGTTTCCGACATCATCGACCGCAAGCTCAGCCTGACCGACATCTCTTCCGCTTCCGACTTTGAACTCAGGATCGCGCGGCAGGAGTAAATTACTTAAAATCGCCAACTTAACATCCAAAATAGCGACGATTCTCGGTTTCCGATTCGCGAAGGGACGTCGTTCTTCGACGTATCCGAGTCCGCCGGCTCGCACTATACTAGAACGAGCGCGGTGAACTGGGTTGAGTTGAAAGGACGTTCCCAAGATCGGCCTTTCCCCACTGGCTTCCGGGGGATGCCGGGCGACCTCGGGGGTTCTGTCTTTCATGTCTATCGGACTTTACGGCTTGCTCTGTTTGACCCCGGCGCTGGCTTTTCCGGCCGTGGAGGGTGCGCCGAAGTGGTCGTCCGACGGACGATGGCTCGCATTCACCTTCACCAGAACGACACCAGGCGCTATCCCGCAACCGGGTTGGATCTTCGAAACCCGCCCCTCGGCCCTACTGGGCGACTCGTCCCGGCCGGAGGGGACCGAACCCCAGCGAACCGCTCTTTATGTCGCCGCGTCCGACCGCGAGGATTCGTGGATTGTCGAGGAATCCTCCGGCTTGATCACGACGCCGGAGTGGAGCCCCGAGGGCCGCTCCCTAGCGTACGGTCGCGTCCGCCGGTCTGGACCCGGCGGCCCTGAGCGGTTCGAGATCGTGATCCACGAAACGCAGGGTGCGGGACGGATCATCGACTCACGGCCCGTCACAACGCCCGTCGCGGAGTTCGACGTCGCGAAAATCTCGCTGGCCTGGAGTCCGAACGGGCATTACCTCGCCGTCGGCCTCCCCGACTCACCACCGCGAACGGTTGTGTTGCGCTCCGATAATGGCCGGATCCTGAAAACGATTGACGACGCATTTTGGCCGTCGTGGTCCCCCGACA
>JAYUFP010000373.1:0-1828 GCA_043738665.1 Isosphaeraceae bacterium | reverse complement strand
GGAATCGGTTGGCGCACCCCGACTTTGCAATCTTCCTGGTTGCCGGGGCGGAGAATTCGTATGATTGTGGAGAATCGTGTAACCTTCCGCGATCGGGGAACGCTTCAATCCTGGTTGGGCCTTCGCGAGTGAATGACGTCCCGGCGGTGACGACGGCGGCTTCCAGGCGGTTGATCTTCCTCGGCACGGGAACCTCGACGGGAGTTCCCGTACTCGGCTGTGATTGCGCAGTCTGTCGCTCCGAAGACACCCGAAATCAGCGGACGCGCCCCAGCGTCTTGTTGAGGTTCCCCCTCGGCGACCTCCTGATCGACACCACGCCGGAGATGCGTCTCCAGCTCCTCCGCGAGCGGATCGGCTTCGTTCACGCCATCGCCTACACGCATCATCACGTAGACCACTTATACGGCCTCGACGACGCCCGTTTGTTTCCGAAATACCTCAAGACGCCCGTCCCGATCTTCTGCGAACAGGAGACCGAGGAGACCATCCGCAAGGTCTTCAGTTACGCATTCCATGAATCGGCCGCGGGAATCCCGGCCGGCTTCCTTCCCAAAATCCAGTTCGAGCGGATCCGGCCCGGAGAGCGGTTCGAGGTGCTGGGCCAAAAGATCCTGCCGATCCGGTTGGAACACGGACGATTTCGGGTCGTCGGCTACCGGGTCGGGAATATGGCCTATTGTACCGATGTCAGCAAAATTCCAGAGGAGAGCTGGCCGCTGCTGGAAGGCCTGGACGTCCTGGTGCTCGACGCCCTCCGCCACGAGCCCCATCCGACGCATTTCAGTCTTTCGCAAGCCCTTGAGGTGGTCGAGCGGCTGAAGCCGGGTCGAACCTTGTTCACGCACCTTTCACACGGTTTTGACCACGCCGAGGTGGAGACGACCTTGCCGCCCCGCGTCGGTTTGGCCTACGATGGGCTCGCCCTGGAATTCTGACACCGGGTCGCTTGCGCGACGTACTCTCTCAAGCCGTCGGCAATCGAGATGCCAAGAGACCCTGGCGCGACCCGGCCGGGTGCTGGAGCCCTTCGAAGATGACCGCCGACCCGTCTCTCGTCGCGCGACTACACGCACACGGGCAAGGGCACCTGCTCAACTTCTGGGACAAACTCGACGCCGCGGGGCAATCGCGGCTTCTGGCCGAGATCACGGCGATCGATTTCGAGGAACTCGACGGCCTGATCGCCGAACTCGTCCGCAACGAGTCGGCGGCTCCCCCCAACCTTGACCACGTCGAGCCCGTCGACGTGATCCGCCTCCCCCGAACCGACGGCGAGCGCACCGCCCAGCGCCACGTCGCCGAAGTCGGCGAGGCGGCGCTGGCCGCGGGTGAAGTCGCCGTGGTCGTCGTCGCGGGAGGGTCGGGGACACGGCTCGGTTTCGACGGCCCCAAAGGGACTTTTCCGATCGGCCCCGTCTCCAACGCCAGCCTTTTCCAGATCCACGCGGAGAAGGTTTTCGCGATGGGTCGTCGCTACGGCCGAACCCTGCCCCTTTACGTGATGACCAGCCCCGACAACCATGAAGCGACGGTGGCGTTCTTCGAAGCCAACGACAACTTCGCGCTTCCTCACGTTCGCTTCTTCATTCAAGGGCAAATGCCCGCGGTCGACCGTCAAAACGGCCGAATCCTCCTCGCGGACCGCGACCGGATCGCTCTCTCGCCCGATGGCCACGGAGGAACCCTTTCGGCACTCGCCGCCCCCGCAGCCGACGGCGGACCGAGTTGTCTCGAGGAGATGCGCGATCGGGGCGTCCGGACCTTGTTCTATTTCCAGGTCGATAATCCCCTCGTGCGCTGCATCGACCCCGCCTTCCTCGGCTGG
>JAYUFP010000372.1:0-1829 GCA_043738665.1 Isosphaeraceae bacterium | reverse complement strand
TCCGAGAGCGCCCCCGCCGTATCGAGCGGTCCGAACGACGAACCGCGGTCGTGCGACTTGAGCAGGCGAAGGATCGCCGCGTCTTGAACGATCGTGATCGTGAAGACCACCGCCGTGAGCACGAGCAATGCGACCGCCCACGCGAAGCCCCGACGGCGCGTGCGAGAATCGCCCGCCATGAGGCCGTCCCACCCCTGTCCCGCGAGCACCGCCATCGCCAGCACCGTGAGGGTCAACAGTTTGCAAGGAAACCGGAATTGACGGAAGCCGGGCAGAAACGTGGCGAGGCCCCAGTAAATGCTGCCGTCACCGTCGCGGAGGTAACGGTCGGCGCGGATCGTGGTGATCAGCTCGTCGTCGTGAGGGCCGATGACCTTCGCCACTTCGGGCGAAAACCGTCCCCAGTAGATCGGACTAGTGAACTCCCCGAATGCCGCGACCAGCCCCGCGAGCGCGATCATCGAAATCCAGACTCGCCAGGGCGTGTCGACGGTCGGGCTCTTTCGCAGTCTCAAGGCGCCGAGGGCGAGAACAAGCGTCATCACGCCCACATACAAGGACGGCACCCATGTTTTGACTGACTTGCCCGTGAGCCAGATCATCGTCATCCACGAACGGTTTCCCTGAAACGGCGTGCCGAAGAAGTTCGGCCAGATGAACTCGACGACCCGGAGCGGCTCCAGGCTGAAGGCGAAGATCTCGTGAGGGCCGTCACTTGCCGCCCTGCTGCTGAGCCCGGTGAACTCCATGACGGGAAGGAGCTGCGCGGCGGTGAGGGTGCCCGCAAGCACCGCCGAGGCGAAGAGGCCCGCGAGCATCGGTACGAGTGCGTTTCGGACGTTTTCCTCGGGTCGGGAGCGTCGCCTCGCCTTTCGCCAACGGCCGATCATGAGCGCTCCCACAACCGACCAACTCAGCGCGACACCCGGCGCGACATAGGACATCCACGGGAGCGGAATCGCGGGTTGGCCCGGCGCGGGGATCGCTCGGACCGTCGGGGCGAGGCGCGCCATGGCGAGCGTCGCGACGACCCAGACGACGAGCAAGGTGAGCCCGATCAGAAAGTTGAAAACGCCTCCCCACGCGGCCGGAACTTGATTTTCCGCACGTCGCGCACGAGTGAGCAGAACCGCATACCCCACGGCGCAGAGGCCCGTGAGATACGCCATCTCGGGGTCACCGCCGAGCGTCTCCATCGCCAGCACGACCGCCAGCCCCAGCAACGCCCGGCGGCTCCCCAGCCGCAAACGGCGGTCGACGGCAAGGAAGCCGAACGGGAGCCACGCGGCACCGACGAGGTAAATGATGTTGCAATATTGAAACAACACCGGGGCACCGAAGGCGTAGCTCAAACCCCCCAGCGCCGAGCCTTCCCACGAGCTTTTCCAGCCCCGCAGAAGAAGAAACGTCCCCAGAAACGCGAGTATCGTGTGAGCGACGACATAAACCTTGGCGGCGGCGGCGTAAGGTAGGACGGCGTAAATGACCTTACCGGGATAGAGCACCGCGGCGGTCGGGTTCCCGAGCAGGGGCATCCCGCCGTTCTCTTCCGGCTCCCAAAGCGGCCACCGTCCGGCCTGCCACTCGGTCTGAACGCGCTGGTAGAGCGGGTAATAAAAGTGCGCGGCGTCGCGATAACCGAATTGTTCGTCACGAAACAGCGCCCGGCCGAAACAGGCCAGGCTCAGGCCGAGAACGCAAAGAACGATGACGAGCGGTGTCGCCAGTCGGCGCATGATGGACCCTTGAGGCGAAGACCTTGATGAAGATGCCTCATCCTATCATGACGGCGGGAATCTCGCGAAACCGGGACCGGACGAAAAAAGGTG
>JAYUFP010000371.1:0-5849 GCA_043738665.1 Isosphaeraceae bacterium | reverse complement strand
GGTACGATGGCCAAGCTGTCGGTCTCGGCCCTGATGTTCGACTACATCCTCACCGGGCCGATCAGCGGCGTCTCGGCAGGCCAGTACGTGATCGGGCTTCTCGGAGAACTCTTCGGCTTGACCGCCTCGAGGAACAAATTGGGGAACAAATTGGTGTCAGTTCTCTTTAAGGAACAAATTGATGTCAGTTCTCTTTAATCGCTCGAATAAATAGAACTGACACCAATTTCTCCCAATTTCTCCCCCGGGGCGTTCGGTTTGGTCGCGCCGACGCGGCGCTGGACGGCCCGGCGATCGTGTTCTTCAAAAACGAACGCTCAGGGCATTTCGCGGTGCCGCGGCCGGTCGGGACGTCCGGAAAGATGGTGCGGGTGATCGACCCGCCTGCCGTCCCGAAGACCGTCGATTACGACGTTCTGTACCGCGCGAAGAACTGGACGGGGCTGGCCCTCAGGTCGGAGCGTCGCCGTCCGTGGCTGACGCTTGTCCTCGCGAGTGTGGCACTGGCCTTGACGGTTTTTCTCGCCGTCGGCGTTCGAAGCGGATTCGACGTGACGCGGGCACGCCGTGAATGCTGACCGGACCGTCCCCGATGAAACGGCGAGCCGCGTGGTCGGCGAGTCCGGACGCGCCGCGGGTGATGCCTCACGGCGGACTCCATCAGCCCATGTAAACCCGTGGCGTGTCATTCCGCAACCCGATGTCGGGTTTCACGACGTGATACGGCCGAGGCGGTCCGGGGGCGAAACGCGGTGTCTTGCGGCCTTTCCAGTTGGCTCCGAGGGGGGAGTCGATGCTCTGGAGATGGACCGCGACGATCTCCGGGATCAGGTGGCGGTTGTGTTCGCCCCACTGGATCGCGTGGAGGACGTCGGTGTGCTCGGCGTCTCCTTTGGCGATCGGATAGCGCCTGCCGTGAATGCCATTCCACATCTGGAAGAAACCGATCGGAATATATCCGCCATAATCACGAATGGCGATCCGGTCGAGCAGCGGCATGCCTTCGGGAACCTTCACCCGGCACATATAGTCGTGCCCGGTGTGGTGTTGTTTGATGTACGCGTCCCACGCCTCATGGCCGATGCAGTTGACGCGGTCGATCCCGTAAATGTTCTCGGGGTCGAGGGGCCGCCACTCGAGCCATTTGCGGGTCATCGGGGGCAAGAACGTGTCGGCGTCGAGGTGGACGACCCAGTCATTCCAGCGGAGGTATCCCAGGCCGAAGTCGATGCCTCGGGCCTTGTTGAACTTGTCGCCGTCCTTGTAAAAGATGTCGGTGGCGTAATACGGAACGCTCAGTTTGCGGCAGAGTTCCTGCGTCTCAATGTCGCGCCTGGCGGTGACCACGATCATGCGGTCGAAGTGGGCGATGTTGTGCGGCAAGGTTTCCGCGAGGAAATCGGCGTAGTCCACGCAGACGATCACGGCCTCGATCTTCATGGAAGCAAAGCTCTCGTTGAAAAAACCATGGGCCACGGAAACGGATGGTTTCCCACGCGGGCCCGTCAACGAGATCATCGGGAAAAAGCGAGGTTCCGTTCTTGTCACGAAAAAAAACGGCCATCAAGGGGCGTCTTCACCGGGGAGCCCGAGTTCGGGCTCGGGCCGACGCGCGGTCCGGTCGGAGGCGACCAGAAAGATCCCCAGGCCGACGCAGGCACCCCCCGTCGCGAGGGCGAGCGTCAACGGCTCCCCTCGCATGACGTGCCCCAGGCCGACCCCGAAGAGCGGCGTCAGAAAGGCGATCGTCGCCAGCCGCCCGGCCGGGTAGCGTCGGAGTAAAATCATCCAGAGCGCGAAGCAGACGCCCGAGACCGCCAGACCTTGATAGAGAACCCCGGCGACGGCCGACGGTGTGACGTGGAACGCCTCCGAGCCTTCAAAGATCGCGCTGTAGACGGCCGAAAAGACGGCGGCGATGGCCGATTGCGCGAACAGGAGGGTCGTCGGCGGAATGTGCGGAAAGGTCTTCTTCTGGGCGATCGTCTGAACTCCGAAGATGATGCCCGACAGAAGCACGACGAGGTCGCCGGTCATCCCGCCGCCGCGACGGAGCGGCTCCGCGAGCAAGACCACGACCCCGCACACCGCCGCCGCGAGGCCCGCCAGGCCGCGAAGTCCCAGCCGTTCTCCCAGCACCAGCCACGCCAACGGGGCGACGACGAGGGGGTGAATATTGATGAACACGGAGGAGCGCCCGGCCTCGCTGTGGCTGGTCCCCCAGTTGTACGTGCCGATCTGGAGCGCGGTCACGATTCCGTGAAAGAGCAAGAGGCCCCAGAGCGGTCGGCGGACCCGGAATGAGGCTCCCGAGGACCGCACGACCATCGCCACGATCGGTAGCCCGATCACGAACCGGATCGCCGCGCAGCCGAGGGGGGGGAAGTCGGGGACGGCGTACTTCACGGCGACGGCGTTCCCGCCCCAGAGCAGGCAGCAAGCGATCGTGCCCGCCACGCCTACCGCGTCGAGCCGGTCGCGCGTGGTCAGATCGGTCATGAGGGAACGATTTGGGCGGGGGCAAAAGGGGGTCAAGCGACGACCGCGAGCGATCCGAATTGTGACGGGAGGCCGGGGAATGTGTCAAGTCGTGGAGAGCGATCAACAGGAGGATTGCAAAGTCCGTCCTTCTCCCCCCGGGAGAAGGTGGCCGGAGGCCGGATGAGGGTTCTCGAGTCGAGGCGTCAAGCAAAAGACCCCTCATCCGCCGCTTCGCGGCACCTTCTCCCAGGGGGAGAAGGGTTAACGTCGGACTTTGCAATCCTCCTGAAGCGATCAATCCCCGTGAGACGGCCGTTCCGCGACGCGGATGGCGTTCTCACTGAACCGTCGCGCTTCAAGGGATTCAGGGGAGGTTACGGGGTTTCGAGCGAGTCGGCTCGGATTCTCGACCGGCACCGAGATCGATGCCGAGAATGCCGCCATCGCGATTGCCAGCAACGCCAGCGGACCCCAGTTGTGTTGAATCATCAGGTTTACTCCCGGTGCTCGATTGCCGTCTCTCCAGCGCGAGTCTAGAACGAAAACCAGGGCGAAGGGTGGCGACGCGATAATTCCCTGGCGGGTATCGCGCGTCCCTTCCGAGTGATACCGTGGCGGCACCTCGGTTGTGATCTCCTGGCTTCTCGACATCTTCGCGGGCGATTGTTGGCGGGAGTACGGCTCGATCATGGTTTTTCGCGACCGAAATGACTTCTGGGGGGAAGCGTTCACCCTCGACGGCTCGATCCGGCTTCATGTGATCTCGTACGTCTTCGTGTTCGGGCTGATCGCCAGCTTGACGTGCGGCCTGGTGGAGCTGATCGAATGGTTCTGCCGGGTCAGGGTCGTCCTTGAGGTCGCCCCTTATGAAATCGCCGGAGCGGCACTGGGGTTGCTGCTCGTGTTGAGGACGAACGCGGGCTACGACCGCTGGTGGGAGGGCCGGAAGCTCTGGGGAGGGATCGTCAATCAGTCGCGCAACGCGGCCGTCAGCGCGACGGTTTACGGCCCCGACGACGCCGAGTGGCAGGAGAAGATGAATCGTCTGCTGGCCGCTTTCCCCTACGTGTCGCTCTGCTGCCTTCGCGCGAAACCCCCTTCCGAAGTCGTGGCAAGGCTCGTCGGCGCCGGGGAGGCGGATCAGATTGCGAAGGCGAACCACATGCCGAGTTACGTGAGCGCCCGGATCGCCGACCTCCTCCGCGAAGCCCGCGACCGATTCGGGATGGATGGGTTCGGCTTCATGCAGATCGACCGAGAACGGGTGTTGCTGATCGACCACGTCGGGGCCTGTGAGCGGATCCTGAAGACGCCACTCCCGAAGGTTTACGGCATCGAGATCCGCCGATTCATCGCCTTGTTCCTGCTGATGCTCCCCTTGGTGCTCTTACATCGGCTCGACGGGGTCTGGATGGTGCCTTTCATCACGATGATCGTCGCCTACCCGCTCCTGGCGATCGACCAGATCGGGATTGAGCTTCAGAACCCGTTCTCGACCGAAAACCTCGGCCATTTGCCGCTTGACGAACTCTGTTCCGCGATCGAGGGGAACGTGTCGGGTATTCTGAAGGCGAAGCGAACCGTCGAACCCTGAAGCGAAGTCTCCGAGGCCCCACGATGTCGCTCCTTCCCCTCTTCGACGAGCCCGACGACCGGGATCTGGCCCCCCAGGCGGCCCGGCTCGCCCCCAAGTTGCGGGCGTGCGCCGAAAAAGGGGTGTACTTCGGCACGAGTTCCTGGAAGTACGAAGGGTGGCTCGGGACCGTTTACAGCCCCGATCACTATCTGACTCGTGGAAAATTCTCGCGTAAGAAGTTCGAAGCCGAGTGCCTCGAAGAGTATGCCAGGATTTTCCCCATGGTCTGCGGGGACTTCGCGTTCTACCAGTTCCCGACGCCCGAATACTGGGAAAAGCTCTTCAAGGGCACGCCGGAATCCTTCCTCTTCGGCTTCAAGGTTCCCGAAGACATCACCGTGGCGAAGTGGCCCTCGCACGCGCGATACGGCGAGCGGGCGGGCAGGGAGAACAAGGGGTTCCTCGACGCCAACCTGTTCCGGACCCTCTTCGCCAAACGGCTCGACCCTTACGCAGAGCGCGTCGCGACCCTGATCTTCGAGTTCGGCACGTTCGCCAAATCGGTCTTTCCGACCCCCGATGACTTCCTGAACCGGCTCAATCATTTCCTCGAAGGGCTTCCCGACGGCTTCCGTTACGCGATCGAGATCCGCAACCCGGAATACCTCGGCCCGGGGTATTTCTCAATGCTGGCGAGTCACAACGTGGCGCACGTCTTCAACGCCTGGACGCGGATGCCCGAGGTCGGCAAGCAGATCGAAATGGCCGACGCCTTCACGGCCGAGTTCACGGTCGTCCGCGCCTTGCTCGGCAAGGGTCGGCCCTACGAAAAGGCGGTCGAAGC
Source organism: Isosphaeraceae bacterium (assembly GCA_043738665.1). GTDB lineage: Bacteria > Planctomycetota > Planctomycetia > Isosphaerales > Isosphaeraceae > JAYUFP01. The sequence continues at coordinate 948 of JAYUFP010000371.1, read as the reverse complement.
CTTCCAGCCCTATGAGAGGATTCAGGATCCGAACCCCGGCGTAAGAACCGCCATGGGCGAGATCGCGCGGCGGGCGATCCGGCAGGGAAGGTCGGCCTTTCTGTTTGTCAACAACCGCCTCGAAGGGCACGCGCCGACGACCATCGAGTCGGTGATGGAAATGATCGACTGACGTGCCCGAAGCGTTAAGTCCCGTAGGCATGGAGAAATGGGCGAAGTTCAGTGTCCCGGATCGCCGAAAAGAGGGATAGCCGCGTCAGAATTGCAAGGAGCGGCTATTCGGCAAGGAGGCCTGGACCATGAAAACGAAGCTGCGAACGTTTCTTCCGTGCGTTCATTCGTTGGAAGAGCGAATCAATCTCTCGTTTTCGATCTCGAGCGTGGTCCATTCGCTCTTTCCGTTCGTTCCCGACAATTCCAATAAAGTGAAGCCGCATCCCAGGGTCGTCGCGCCATTATCACCCGAGCAGGCCGCCGCCCATCCCCGTCTCGCCGCCGCGCGAGCCGCCCATAATCTAAAGGTGATGGGACAGTCCTCGCCACCCGCGGTCAAGGCGTTGGCACACCCTAAAGGTGTGTATAACTGGTACGCGGCCAAGCCGTCGACCCCGGCAATCCGAACGCGATGAAATCCCGCTGCGCCGGGGTTCCGGAACCCGTGGCGGGCGCTTGCCGAACCCCGGTTGCGAGGCCTTGGTATCCACTCAACCGAAGTGGATATTGACTCCGGATGATTTTGAGCGATCGCGAAACCTTCAGAGGATCGCTCTCTCCCCGGCTTTGCGGGGAGAGGGAGGGGTGAGGGGCCGCGTTTCGCTCGACACTTCGGACGGGCCGGCGGGCCATTCCCGGACCCCTCACCCCTTACCCTCTCCCCGGAGTACCGGCTCAGAGGGAGGGGTTTTTCGGAACCGGAGTCGGGGGTTGATCAGGGGATCTTATTGAGTT
>JAYUFP010000370.1:0-1835 GCA_043738665.1 Isosphaeraceae bacterium | reverse complement strand
ACGCAGTTACGGTCGGCTACAGAGGTCAAACCATAACCCCCTGGCAAGGACTCGCACCTCGCCGATTCAGCAAACTTGCAGGCGCACGCATTCCCACGCGGAGCGTGGGAACGAGTTCATAAGCCGGGGGGACTTTTCCGGCGGACGCCCGGGAGGATCGAGTCTTTCTGTTCCACGTAAGTGTTTGTAATTCCTTAATTTCCGGAAATCTCCTCGGAAAAGACGGGAATCCGCCAAGAATTCCTCAAGTTCCGGTTTACATGTTTCGGGACTTGGATTATCTTCTCGACCGTTCGGGCCGGTTCGGTGGGTTGGGCTCAGGCGCACTCATCGGTTGTCGGTTCGAGAAGGCCAGGCATGGAGGCCAGGTTTTGAACCCTTCGATTCACATCGCGACCACCCCCGGTTCAGTCCCTCCGTGTCGCCGCCGATCGGGCCGGTGCGCGGTTGATTCCGCGTCCGTGACTCCGAGACGAGCCCCTCGTGTCTCCCCCCGGCACTGTTCTGTGCGTCCCTTTGAAACGGGAACGCCGGAGCCGGTCCGCGCGGGCCGCCGCCTTGACCTCTTGAAAACGAGAGGGACGAAAAGGGCGGAGGGTTCCGTGGCGACGAATCATGACGCGAAGTGACAGCGACATGGCAAGCGCGGAAGTGTTTTCTCGGTGAGTTGACTGAATCAAGGGTTCCGTCGGGGTCTAAACGCGGCGAAAACGGGCGGGGTTCTTCCCCGAACCGTCCCGCATGGAAGCCCCGATGAACGGCGGTGGAATACGACGTCGCCGCCGATGTTTCAGGAGGATGCGATGTATAGGATTCGCGGTTGGACTCGCCTTCGGGCTTCGGTGGTCGCCTTCGGGCTCGTCGCCGCGGCCACCGGGACGGCGCAAGCGGCTCCGATGACAACGACGACGACCGGTCCGATGATGACCTACAACACGACCGAGTCGGTCATCAGCCCCACCGGGCAGACCGGCGTCACGGACCCGATCACTTACGTGCCGGTCTCCGGGGCCTCGTTCCTGGCCCCGTCTTCACTCAGCCTGGGGGCGTTTCAAGTGAGCGCACTGCCCGCGGGCCAGTCCGTCACTTACAACAACACCCCGTTCTCGATCAAGTTCAGCCCCACCAAGGTGGGCGACAGCATTCCGACCCCCGACCAGCTCCCGTTCAACATCTCGGGCCACCTCAACGGGACGGTCGCCGGAACCAACCAGTCGAGCGTGACGGCGACCTTCGACACGCCCCCGATCACGACGACGCCGTCGAGCACCACCGACACGTCCGACCCGGCTGATCAGTTCAAGGCCGGCCTGTACACGAACAAGCTCCAGATCGCCAACAACCCGCTGACGCTCGTCCCCTCGTCGAGCAACAACGGGATGACCACCGTCCAGGCGAACCTCGTCTCCAGCACGTTCACCGCGCCGGTGCCCGAGCCGTCGACGATCTTGCTTTTCGCGGCCACCGCCGCAGGCCTGGGCCTCCGCCGACAGATTCGCCGCGCCCGCCTTGCCGACTAACGAGCGACCTCGCGCGGTCCGGGACCCCCATCACGGCCACGGATCGAACCCGAGCGCGGACGGACGGTTCTTCCGGGGCGGACGGCTCATCGCCCGCCCCCGGGACCGGCCGGAGTGCCTCGGAAAGGTAAGGCAAGGCACGGCGCGACTCCGGACGCGCTCCCTGATTATGACGTGACTTGTACCCGCTCCCGAGGCCGTTCGCCCCGGACGGGATGGGAAGAGTCGACCACACTCACATGTCGGAGGCCGGGTGGAAGATCCGGCCGTCGATGAGACACAGCGATCCAAAGGCCGGGCCCGCTCAATCCGATC
>JAYUFP010000369.1:0-5860 GCA_043738665.1 Isosphaeraceae bacterium | reverse complement strand
ACAACCCGCGGCACCCGGATCGGGCTCGTGGGGACAAGGTTTCAAGCCACCACCCCGGAATCCATCATGAGCCTTGCTTGTTTAGTCATCGGTCATTGACCGTCGGCCATGGCCGGCCTCGAATTCGTGCCTTCAAAACTCCTTCGGGAAGATTTGACGACGATGACCGGATGGACGCCGCAGGTCGCGTTGTGTCTGCCCGGGGAGCGCCGGGATGCTCTCGAAATCCTTTACCGACGGGCTCCAGGCTCGCTCAGGCCCCGCCTGGTTTCGAATGCCCTGGCGGAGGCCGATCGCGGGCAGATTGACCTTTCGGGGCTCTGGGTGGCCAAGCGTCGTGGGGGGCGGGTGGTGGGGGCTTTGCTCGCGCAGCCCTTGGCGGGCAGGGCGGCGGCGATCTGGGCTCCGGAGGTGGACGCGTCGTGGGGGCGGACATCGACGGCGACCTCGCTGGTCCGCACGGCGCTGGAAGACCTCCGCGCCCGCGGGTTCATCCTGGCGCAGGCGTTACTCGACGAGTCGGCGCCTCCACAGGGGGCGGCCGACCTCGCCGCGGGTGGGATGCCGCACGTGACCGATCTCGTTTACCTCGAACGGGAAACGAAAAGCTCCGTGCCCGTGAAGACCGGCCTGCCGCCGATCGACTGGAAGGCCTTCGGGCCGGAGACGGAGGCGGACTTCCGCGCAGTCTTGCAGGAGACCTACGAGGGGAGCCTGGACATGCCCGAGCTGGAGGATTTGAGGTCGCTCGACGACGTCCTCTCCAGCCACCGCGCGGGGGGCCGGTTCCGGCCCGAGCGCTGGGTGGTGGGGCGGGTCCACGACGAGCCGCGGGCGTCGGCCGTGCTCCTACTCTCGGATCTCCAGGACCGCGACGCGTGGGAGGTCGCCTATCTAGGCTTGACCCCACCCGCAAGGAGGCGAGGGCTCGGCCGCGCGGCGCTGGCCCACGCCGTGATCATGGCGAGGCCGCATGTGAGCCGGATCGAACTCGCCGTGGACATCCGAAACTTCCCCGCCCACCAACTCTACCGCCGCGCCGGGCTGACCCCGTTCGATCATCGGGCGGTGCATATCGCCACGCTCGGATGTGACGGGGAAGGGGAATGACCGATGGGCCATGGTCTGTAGCCGACGAAAAACGAGATCAGGACCGCTCACAGCTCTGACCCATGGCCATCGGCCATCGGTCATCGGTCATCGGTCATCGGTCATTTCAATGAGTCAGAGCGTTCCTGACGACTTCGCCTTCCTTGAGGTAGATCACGGCCTCGGCGATGTTCGTGGCGTGGTCGGCGATTCTCTCAAGATTTCGAGCCGTATTGATCAGGCGGAGCCAGTTGTCGACGCGGTCGGGGTGCTCGCGGATCGACTGCTTGAGCCCTTTCAGGACGCTTCGGTACAGCCGGTCGACCTTCTTGTCGGCGGCGATCACTTCGCGGGCGAGGGTCGTGTTCCCCTGGGTCAGGGCGTCGAGGCTCTCCCGGACCCGGGTCAAGGCTTCGTGGGCGAGGGCTTCGAGGGGCTGGGGGATCGGGAACGCGAGGGGGTCGGCGGAGAGCTTCTTCACGCGCTTGGCGATGTGCCTGGCGAGGTCGCCCATGCGTTCGAGGTCGCCGCTGATCTTGAGCACGGCGGCGACGCGCCTGAGGTCGGAAGCCACGGGCTGATGAAGGGCCAAGACCTTGAGGCACTCGCGCTCGATACGGGCCTCCCAGTGGTCGACGGCGCGCTCGGCGCCTTTGATCTCGTCGGCCAGGTCGGTCCTGCCGTCGCAGAGGGCCTGGACGCTGCGGTTCAAGGTGTCCTCGACGACCGCCGCGAGCTTGAGCACTCCTTCCCAGAGCCCCTCCAGGTCGCGAAGGAAATGCCGACCGACCGTCACCCGTTCGCCGTCCCATTCGGCCCCCGAAGGGCCACCTCCGTGTATCGCCATATCCCCTGCTCCTCCTCCGCCGCGCCGCCCTGTTGAGATCACCGCCCGGCCCGCCCCGAGAGTCTTAATCTTAGCAGCATAAACCGTGCCCCCGCCGCTGACAACGGCAACCCCCCAAATCACATAAAAAATTCACACATATCGGAAAACGGCACGCTTTCGCGAGGACGGTTTTGGCGCGATGCGGATGGCGGATGGTCAATGGCGGATGGCGGATCAGCGAAGGCGGAGAACACTCGTTCCCATGCTCCGCGTGGGAACGAGCGAGCCTCTGTCCCATCCGCCATCCGCCATTCGCCGTTCGCCATCCGGCATTCATTGGCTCACTTCTTCACGACCCCATACCGCACGAGCGTCACCGGCCCGTCCTTGAGCAGGCCGACTCCACGGGCGTAGAGTTTCGCGGCCTTGTCGCCGGGTTCCAGCGGGGTGGTCTCTTCGATCTTCAGGCAGTTCATGAAGTCCCCGGCGGGGGTCTTCAAGCTCTCGGAGAGGCTCAACACCTCGGCGCGGTCCATCGCGGTCTTGGGGGCGACTTCCTGATAATAGCGGGCCCCCGGGAGCGGGCTCCCCGGCATCGCCAGACCGAATTTCGCGCCGTCACGTCCGGAGAGCCAGGTTCCATCGTGGCTCACGACTTTGCCGTTTTTGTACATATCCACGTCTTCGCCGAAGTAGTAGACGTTGTTCGTTCGCTTGCAGACCGCGAAGTAATTCCGGGAGACCTCCACGAGTTTGCCGCCGACCGTCTCGCGCTCCTCAACGACCCTGGTCACGACGTTGCCGACCTTGAGCGTCTTGTCGAGCACGGTGATCGTCAACGTGGCGGCCTCGCCGTCGTCGCGCCCTTCGTAATGAAGCTGGTAGCCCGGTTCGAGGATGAAATACGGGTTGCGGCCGGTTGGCGACAGCTCGGCCTCGTCGACCGCGAACGTGGACGTGTATTGGCGCGCGTCGCTGTCTTTATCGTCGGCGGCGCGGCCGGCCGGAAGCAAACTCGCCGGCACGAGCGCCAGGCCCGTGATCAAAGCCCTGTACGTCAACATGAATCTGCCTTTCCGTTTCAAGGTGTGGATGCCTGCGGGTCAGTCGGGCACTTTACCTTAACACGATAAGGCCGACGTGAGGCGGGTCTAAGTTCGGCCTTATCCGGAGGGATGGCCGATGGCCGATGGCCGATGACCGATGGCCGATGGCCGATGGCCGATGGCCGATGACCGCTGGCCGATGGCCGATGACCGCTGACCGATGGCCCCGCCCAGCACATTCTCCTGCCCGTTCCGTCATCCGACATCCCTCATCCGACATCAAAAACAAACAGGGCGGCCGGGCCCTTTCGAGCCTGGCCGTCCTGTCTTTTCGTTGGACCGTTCGATCTTTCGCGGACTCGACTCACCAGCGCGGGGTGGGGTAGGCCGCGGGGCCGTTCGCCTGGTTGTAGCCTTTTCCGCCGGGTTCGCCGTAGTTCTTGCCGCGGAACGGCGGGCCGACTCCCGTCAGCGGCAGGTAATACACGTCGGTGGGGACGCGGTCTCCAGGGCGGTAGTAGCCCAGGTCGTATTCAGCCTCCCACGGCGGATCCATCAACAGGTTGTAGGGCAACATTCCGATCTGGAAGGCGAACAACGCCGCCGAGAACATCGGCTGGATCAACTGGTTCCGCTGTTTCGACTGGCGGGGGTCGTCGATCGGGTACGACAGGAACCGGCCGGCGGGGCCGAACCGCTGTTCCATGCTGTAACCGTAACGCTCCAGCGAGGCGTCCTGGAAATAGAGCGGCAGGTGGCAGGTCGCCGCGGCGGCCCAATACTTCCGGTTCGGCTCCCACTCCCGCTTCGGCAGCGGCACGAACTCCTCGGGGACGGGAATGCCCTTGATCGGCCGGGCCTCGGTCGGGCTCGGGGCTCTGGAGATTTCGAGCTTGCTGTTGGTTGACCCGCTCGGGCTCAGCGGCAAGTTCACGTCCGTGGGGGGCGGCGTGACCGGCTGGGCGGCTCGGAGGCGAGCCTCCTCATCCTGGCGCTGGGCGAGCTTGGCGACTTCCTCCTGGAGCTCGGGGGTCAGGGTCGATGCCCTGCCGGTGCCGTGGTTCAAGGCCCCTATCGTCGCGGCCGCGGCCGCGGGCGCGGGGATCTCTTCCGCCGCGGGGGCCGGAGGTGAGTCGGGTGCGACGCGTTCTCGGTCGCCGGCGGGCATCGGGGCGGGCTCTCCGGGCGTCGAGCCCGGCAAGCCGGCGAGCGGGTGTTGCGGCGGAGCCGGAGCCGGAGCCGGGATTGTTTCCGGAACCGGGGCCGCTTCCGGGGCGGGTGCCGGGGCAGTTTCCTGAGCCGGGGCCGGAGTCGTCGCGGGGGCCGGGACCGGTTCGACCGCAGGGGTCTCGACCGGGGTCCGTTCGCCCAGGCTCGGCGGCAGCGGGACGAGCGGTTCCTCGTCGGCGGGCATCGGAACCGGGGCCGGCATCGGGGTCGCCGTCGGCTCCGCGGTGGTCGGCAAGGTGTTCGCCGGCGCTGGGGGGGGCAAGTGTTGCGAGGGGATCGGCAGCGGCACGTCCTCCGGAGGCGGAGGCAGCTCGGGCAGTCCGCCCGAAGGCTCCGCGGCGGGGGCCGTTGTGGGCGTCTGCGGCGGGCCGGGCGCGGGTCGCGGGTCCTGATCGACGGGCGCGGGCGTCGGGGCCGCGGTTCCCGGTTCGAGCTTCGGCAACGGCACCCCTTCCACTTCCTTCTCCTCGACCGGAGCGGCGGGCATGGGGACCGGGGTCGCGGCGGGAGCCTCAACCGGGGCCGGGGTCGGGACCGCCACGGGAGCCGGAGCCGGGATCGCCTCGGGTTCCGGCATTGCGGCCGGGACCGCGGTTGGTGGCTCGACGGGCATGGCCGACGGAGCTTGCGCTTGCGCCGGCTCGGCGATCGGCTGGAGGTTCAGGCTCGCGGCGCCTCCGCCGGCGAGTTGGATCGGCTCGCGTTCGTAACGAGGCTGTCTGCCCGCGTTTGCGGCGGTGGCGACGGCCGTCACGGCGGCGACCGCCGGGGCCATTGAGCCGGCGGCGGGGCGGGCCGCGGCGAGGGCTCCGGGCCGTCTCAGCGCTCCACTCCTGGCGTAGGTCTTGTCGTTCTTCACGCCCATGGCGCTCTCGCGGAGTCCCCGCTGGGCGCGCTCGATGCCCTGCTGGAGCTTGATCCGCTCGGCGTCGTTGAGTTCCTTTTGCCGCCTTTCCGCCTCGCGGAAGAACTGGAGGGCGCGCTCATATTCCTGATAGGTGACATAGTCCCAGCCGTTGCGGAGCAGCGAACGTGCCCCGCGTGCGGGATTGATCGGCGCGTCGGCGGGAGAGGTGGTCACGGACGCCGGCCCCGAGGCCGTTCCCTCCACGCCAGGACCCGCGGAGGGGGCCGAGACCGGGGGAGACATCTGGGCCGTTACCGTTGAGGCCGCCAGGGCCGTCCCGAGGACCGCCGAGGCCAGGGCCGAAGTTGGACGACGCACGCCACGCCTCCTTGCGTTGACGAACCACACTGGACCAAGATCCGTCGCCGGAGCCGATTCCGAACTCGACGGGCCGCGATTCCGTTCGCTCGAGTGATCCTTGAACTTACCCGATCCGAAATGAAGACCCGTGGACCGGGCCTCCTCTAATTATGACAGCGAACCGACTGACTTTCCCGTGATTTGTGAGGCGTGAACGAGGGATGGCGAAGTGCGGATGGCCGATGATCGATGCCGGATGGCCGATGACCAATGCCCAATGACCGACGAAAATCCGCTTCCCCGATCTTTTCCCGTTGTCTGATCCGTCATCCGTCATCGGTCATCGGCCATCGGTCATCGGGGTCGTGACCTACGCAAACTTGAAGGGCTGACAATTAGGGACTTTTCGCTACCCGTAAACCGCTCGGATTAATGGACTTGCGGCCTTGCGTCGCGAGA